>CAMAFU010000034.1 GCA_945833725.1 uncultured Treponema sp. | reverse complement strand
TTCAATTTTATGATTCTAATATATTAGTATATTACTAAGAACCTATTTTTTTGGAGGATTGGTTATGAAAAAAACTCTTATTGCTGTTACTTGTGCTGTTGCAGCACTTGCTGTGGGAATGACAGGCTGTACTAAAAAAAATGCAAAGGAATCTAAAATGGTTCTCCGCTATGCAGAAAATCAGCCGCAGGATTATCCTACTACTCAGGCTGCATACAAATTTGCAGAAATGGTAGAACAGAAAACAAACGGCCGCATTCATATTGATGTTTATTATGGTGCTCAGTTGGGAGACGAAAAATCTGTTATTGAACAGCTTCAGTTTGGTGCAATTGATTTTACCCGTGTTTCAATTTCTCCTTTGTCCGAATTCGATAAATCTCTTAATGTGCTTCAGCTTCCATACCTTTACAAAGATGCTGCACAGATGTGGCGTGTTCTGGACGGTGAACTTGGCGAAAAATTCCTTTCAAATGTAAGTTCTTCTAACCTTATCGGTTTGTCCTGGTTTGATGCCGGTGCCCGTAACTTCTACAATTCAAAGCGTCCTGTTACAAAACTTGCAGATCTTAAGGGCCTTAAAATTCGTGTTCAGGAATCTCAACTTATGATGGGAATGGTTGCTGCTGTTGGTGCAAATGCTACTCCTATGGCTTATGGTGAAGTTTATTCAGCATTGCAGACAGGTGTAATTGACGGTGCAGAAAACAACTGGCCTTCTTACGAATCAACATCTCACTACGAAGTTTCAAAATATTATGTACTTGATGAACATACACGCGTTCCTGAAATGCAGATGATTTCTAAAAAAACTTGGGAAAAACTTTCTCCTGAAGATCAGAAAATCATAAAAGAATGTGCAAAAGAATCTGCAAAAATTGAAAGAGAACTTTGGGCTGCAAAAGAAAAGGCTTCCGAAGAAAAAGTTAAGGCAGGCGGTGCTGTAATTACAGAACTTGAACCTGGCGAAAAAGAAAAATTCCAGGCTGCCATGGCTCCATTGTATGCTCAGTTTGGTGCAGGATACGAAGATTTAATTAAACAAATTCAGAACAAATAGTTTTTGAAAACGGTTCCCTTTTTACTGTAAGGAAATAATGCCCTGCTGTAAAAAGGGAATTATTTTAGCCTTATAACTAATATATTAAAATATTAGTTATGTGTTTTCAGAGGTTTTATGAATAGAGTGCTTCAGAAAATAAAGAATTTTTTTTCTTCTGTTCCTTCGGAGATTTGCCGTGACGGAATGAAAGGCTGGGAAAAGGCAGTGTCTGCAGTGACTTTTGTTTTTGACTGCATTTACCGGCTTCTTTTGGAATTTTCAAAGTTAGTTCTTCTTGTAATTGTTGTGGTTGTAAGCGTTCAGGTTTTCTGTCGTTTTTTTAAACATTCAATAATGTGGTCTGAAGAAGTGGCGCTTCTTCTTATGGTTTGGACGGCATTTATTGCCATGGCTATAGGAGTGGAAAAAGACCTTCATATTTCCATTACTATTTTTTTTAACAAACTGCCTTCTGCAGTTCAGAAAGTTTTACAGAAACTTATACTTATTGCAATTATTTTCTTTGGAATAATACTTATCCGCTATGGAATTGAACTTTCGGCCGTTTCCATGGGAAACAAACTTCCTGCTACCCAGTGGCCTAACGGTGTAAAATTCATGATGATGCCTGTTAGCGGTGTTTTTATATGCTATTTTGCCCTGCTGGATTTGCTGGGATTAAAACGGTTCCGTCATTTATCTATTGAAGACGGAAACAGAGGAAGTGAAAAAACTGACCAGCAGATTGTTGAAGAAATGCAGCTTGCAAAAAAAGCCGCTGATTCAGAGGAGGAAGCTGATGTATAACGAAAAAGTTGCCATGTTCCTGCTTTTAGGTTCGTTTGTGGTGTTTATTGTTTTAAGAATGCCGGTAATTTTTGCCATTGCCGTTTCTTCCTGCATTACGCTTTTTTATATAAACATTCCCCTTATGTCTTTTATTCAGCAGATGGGAAAAGGTGTGGACAGTTTTAGCCTTATGGCAATTCCTTTTTTTGTTCTTGCCGGTGAAATTATGGGGGCGGGGGGCATAAGCGACAGACTTTTACAGGCTGCCAATGCCATTGTAGGCAGGTTTAGAGGCGGACTGTCTTATGTAAATGTTCTTGCTTCCATGTTTTTTGGTCATTTGTCTGGTTCTGCCGTTGCCGATGTTTCTTCTCTTGGTTCAATAGAAATTCCTATGATGGAAAAGGGCGGTTACGACAAAGACTTTTCTGTTGCCGTTACTGTTGCTACATCGTGTCAGGGTGTACTTATTCCGCCAAGCCACAACATGATTATTTATTCTGTTGCCGCTGGAGGCGTTTCTGTCGGTGCTCTTTTTATGGCAGGTCTTGTTCCAGGTGTTACCCTTGGAATTTTAATGCTGGTACTTTGTGCCGTTATAAGCATTGTTCGCCATTATCCTAAAGGTGAAAAAATCGGATTTAAAGAAGCTGTCAAAATTATTGCCAGTGCAATTCTTGCCCTTTTTACTGCTGTAATTATTCTTGTGGGCGTTACGGCCGGTCTTTTTACGGCTACGGAATCTGCTGCCATTGCCTGTATTTATGCCTTTATAATTTCGGTTTTTGTATACAAGGAATTAAAAATTTCCATGATGCCTAAACTTCTTATGAATACAGTAAAAACTCTTGCCATGGTATTCAGTCTTATTGCTGCGGCCAATGCTTTCGGATGGCTTTTAGCATTTTTAAAAATTCCAACGCTTATTACGGAAGGTCTTCTGGCAATTACTCATAACAAGGTAATTCTGCTTCTTCTTATAAATGCTATGCTCCTTGTATTGGGATGCATTATGGATATGGCTCCTCTTATACTTATTGTTACGCCTATACTTATTCCTGTTGTAACTGCTTTGGGCATGAGCCGCGTGCAGTTTGGGGTAATGCTTATTTTTAACCTTGCTGTAGGTCTTTGTACGCCTCCTGTAGGTTCTGCACTTTTTGTAGGCTGCGGTGTGGGTAAAATAAGCATAGAAAAAACTGTTAAGGCTATGCTTCCTTTTTATGCTGTAATGGTTGCAGGCCTTCTTCTTGTAACATTTGTACCGGAAATTTCCCTGTTCTTGCCGCGAATTTTGGGATTTGCCGTTTAATTTTTAAGGCGGGGCGTTACGGGGCTGCCTTTAAGCCCCGTAGAGAGGGTAGATGCCAACGATAGTGGCAGCGTAGGGGGAGACTTCCCCCTCCTTTGGGAGAATGATTATGAAAATGACTTTAAGATGGTATGGTCCGGGGTTTGATTCTGTTTCTCTGGAGCAAATAAGGCAGATTCCCGGTGTAAAGGGTGTTATTACTACTTTGTACGATATTCCTGCTGGTGAAAACTGGCCTTTGGAAAGAATCCGGGGAATTAAAGAAACTGTTGAAAATGCGGGTCTTGAAATTTCTGGTATTGAAAGCGTTAATATTCACGATTCTATAAAAATTGGTTCTGCAGATAGGGATAAATACATCGAAAATTATATAAGTACGCTGGACGGTTTGGGACAGGAAGGCATAAATATGGTCTGCTATAACTTTATGCCGGTGTTTGACTGGACCCGCACCGACCTTTGCAAAATGCGGCCTGACGGTTCTACTGTTCTTGCTTATGACCAGAAAGTTGTTGATACTATTGATCCTCAGACTTTTTTTGACCAGACTACCGATAATTCCAACGGTTTTGTTATGCCTGGCTGGGAACCTGAGCGGCTTTCCAAAGTAAAGGAACTTTTTGATGCTTATAAAGGCGTTACTTCCGAAAAACTTTTTGAAAATCTTGTTTACTTTTTAAAGGCTATTGGACCTGTCTGCGAAAAATACGGCATAAAAATGGCTATTCATCCTGATGATCCTGCCTGGCCTGTATTTGATCTTCCACGGATTATTACCGGTAAAGAGGCAGTTTTAAAGCTTTTGAGAGCTGTTGACAAGGAATACAACGGCATTACCCTCTGTATGGGCAGCCTTGGTACAAATCCTGACAACGACATTCCTGACATTATCCGTTCCTGCAAAGGAAGAATCCATTTTGCCCATGTAAGAAACCTGCATCATTTTTCTCCTGGTGTTTTTGAAGAAGCAGCTCACCTTTCTTCCGACGGCAGTTTTGATATGTATGAAGCCTGTAAAGCTCTTTACGATATTGGTTTTACAGGTCCTGTACGCCCTGACCACGGAAGGACAATTTGGGGCGAAAAGTGTATGCCGGGGTACGGCCTTTATGACAGGGCTCTTGGTGCATGTTACATTCAGGGGCTTTGGGAGGCAATTGAAAAATCTGACAGGAAATAAAGGGTTTTTGGCTGTATGAAAAAAACTGAATTGTCTGTTTATGAATTTTTAAGGAATAAAATCATCAATCTGGAGTTTTTTCCTGGTGAAGAACTGGATATTAATAAAATCACTTCTGAACTGGGAATAAGCCGGTCTCCTGTTCGGGATGCCCTTTTGCGTCTTGAACTGGATAAACTGGTGGAAATTTTTCCTCAGCGGGGAACAAGGGTTTCTAAACTGGACAGGAAAATTATTCATCAGGAAAGGTTTATGCGTACTACGCTTGAATTGGGCGTTGTTGCCCTTTTAAGGGAAAAACTCGCTTTTGAAAATATCAGGAGTGTTTTTGCTACAAAATTGCAGGGAATATTTCTTCAGCAGAAAGCCAGCCTTTTGGATAACGACAAAAAAAAGTTCCTGAAGTTTGATGATGATTTTCATCACCTTTTTTATGAAGAAACAGGCAATCAGTGGATTTGGGATTTAATTTCCAGCCATACGGGAAACGATCACCGCATCCGGATTTTAAGTTACAATGCACAGAAAATTGCCGACACCGTTGAGATGGAACATAAAAACCTGATTGATGCTTTTTTTCGTGGAAATATAGATGAGGCTCTGGAAATAGACAGAAAGCATTTGGAGCGGCTATTTTCTGAATTTGAACCGCTGGAAAAAAATTATCCTGAATATTTTGTCTGATTGTTGAAAATAATTTTTGAAGAGGTGCATAAATGAAACTGAATTTACAGGAACTTGAAAATAAAAAAAAGTGGACAGACAAAGGCTATGTTCTTTTTGATTTTGACCACGAAAAAATCCGGGAAAATACCGCAAAGAGGCCGGAATGGGTTCATTTTGGTGCAGGAAATATTTTTAGAATTTTTCCTGCCGCCCTTTGCCAGTCTCTTTTAAATAAATCTCTTATGGATACGGGAATTGTTTGCAGCGACAGTTATGATTTTGAAATTGTAGACCTTCTGTTTAAAAAACACGACTGCCTTACTTTGGGCGTAACCTTAAAATCTGACGGATGCGTTGAAAAAGAGGTTATTGGCTCTGTTATGGATGCGGTAAAATGTTCCCCGGAATTTACAGAGGACTGGAAAACTCTTAAAGATGCTTTTGAAAATCCTTCTTTAAAAATGGTTTCCTTTACAATTACGGAAAAGGGGTACAGCCTGCAGAAAGCAGACGGTTCAATTCTTCCTCAGTTTACCGAAGATTTTAAAAATGGGCCTGAAAAATGCTCTTCTTTTTTGTGCTGCCTTGTTTCCCTTCTTTTTTGCAGATTTAAAGCTTCGGCTCTTCCTGTTTCCCTTGTTTCCATGGATAACTGTTCTCATAACGGCGAAAAACTTTTTAATGCTGTTCTTAAAATTGCCGTGGAATGGGAAAAAAACGGTTTTGTGGGAGAGGATTTTATTGAATACATAAAAAATCCACAGAAAGTCGGTTTTCCATGGACAATGATTGATAAAATAACTCCCCGCCCGGACGATGCTGTGGCAAAACTTTTAAAGGAAGACGGATTTGAAGAAACTTCTCTTATTGTAACAAAGAAAAATACTTACTGCGCAACTTTTGTAAATGCCGAAGAAATGCAATATCTTGTTATTGAAGACTGTTTCCCTAACGGCAGACCTCCTCTGGAAAAAGCAGGTGTTTATATTACAGACAGGCAGACTGTGAACAAAGTTGAAAAAATGAAAGTCTGTACCTGTTTAAATCCTCTTCATACGGCTTTAGCATTAAGCGGTTGTCTTTTGGGCTTTAATAAAATTTGCGATGAAATGCAGGATGAAGACCTGCTTAAAATGGTAAAAATTCTTGGATACAGGGAAGGTCTTCCTGTTGTTGTGAATCCTGTTATTCTTGAGCCGAAGAAATTTATTGATGATGTAATTGAAAAGCGTCTTCCTAATCCGTTTATGCCAGACACTCCTCAAAGAATTGCGACGGACACAAGCCAGAAACTTGCAATTCGTTTTGGAGAAACTGTTAAAGCCTTAAAAGAAAAGAATTTTTCCTTAAAAGAATTAAAAATCATTCCACTTGTTTATGCACTTTGGGCAAGGTATCTTATGGGTGTTGACGATAAGGGCTGCAAAATGGATATTTCTCCTGATCCTCTTTTAAAAGATGTTCAGCCTCTTGTGGAAAACATAAAAGTTGGAGGAGAAAACAGCGGATTAAGGGAAAAACTTAAATCTCTTTTAAAAATTGAGAAAATTTTTGGCTATAATGTGGCGGAAACTGACATTTTTGAACAAACTGCCGTATATTTTGAATGTATGGTACGGGAAACTGGAGGCGTGCGGAAAGCCGTTCATAGTGCCGTATCAGATTTTTAAAACTTTTCCAGTTTAGAAAGCAGCGAATCAAGTTTTCGGCCGTACTCTTTGTCTGTTGCCCATTGTCCTGCCAGGTCGAAAACTGTTGCTGCCATTTTTGTTTTGTGAACCCAGCTGTACCGGGGATCTACAAGTTCCTGCTTTAAGGAAACTTCTGCCGGTGTTGCATAAGCCTGCAAGTGCTGTATATGTGCCCTTACGCCCAGTCTTTCTGTTTCAAACCATTCGCCGGGGTGGTCTTTATCTATTGCACCTAAACCGCAGTAATTGTGCATTTCAGGTTTTACCAGATTGCCGAATTTTAAAAATCCTGTTTCAAGACACATCTGAACAAAAGCACAGTCCGAATTTATTCCTTCTATATTGCTTTCTTCGATATACAGAGAAGCAAGTCTTTTTACCTGTTCTCTTGATGAATCAGGAGAAACTGACATAAAAAACGATGTAAGCTGCTCTTTATTTTTAATGCCTTTGTCCAAAAGATTCCGGGAACAAAAATTTGTTTCCTGCCGGGAAGACATACAGCCTGTAAAAAAAGAAACAGAGCATGCAAAAAATATTAAAAAAATTCCAAAAAAAGAAAAAATGCGGTTTTTCATGCCTAAATTATCGGTTTTTCAAAAAAAAACTGAATTTTCTTAAAAAAAAATGATGTTTTTTGTTTTTTGATGAGAATTATATATATAGGCAGAAAATTTAATTAAAAATCACTTAACTTAAAAAAGGAATCAGGGAAAGATTATGGTAAAAGAAAAAATTGATTTACGGCGTCTTACACTAAAAAACGGGCTTTCGTACCCGGACGACAGGGAACTTATAATGCTGATTTTAGGTTCTGGTACAAAAAAAATGCCTATAGAAATTATGGCAGAAAAAATCTTAAAAACCCTTATGGCAACAAACCCGGAACATTGGGTGGAAAAATTATGCTTTATTGAAGGAATTGGAAAAAGCAAAGCTTTGGCTATTGCCGCGGCATTGGAGCTTGGCAGAAGAATGAACAGAAATCCTCAGGCTGTAGTAACAAAACCTGTAGATGTTATACCCTTTATAAAACAATATGCCATTCAGCAATCGGAACATTTTGTGTGCGTTACTGTAAACGGCGCAAAGGAAATTCTGGCAATAAGAGTTTTGTGTATTGGAACCGGAAATATGGCTGTTTTAAAGCCTTGCGAAATTTTTTCTGAGGCAGTTAAAGAACACGCTTCAGGAATAATAATATGCCATAATCATCCGGGGGGATGCGCCTATCCTTCTGATGCAGATATTGAAACTACAAAAACTTTGAGCCGAGCTTCGCATATTTTAGGAATAGCAATGCTGGATCATATAATAATTACGAAAAACAGCTATTTCAGCTTTCTTGAACATGACTTATTGCCCGTTGATGAATAATTCAATAGTATAAAGCAAATCTTTTTTTAGTTTATGCCGGCAAGCGGTTTTGGTTTTATCTTTTAATGCTGAAATCAAAGTTTTTTGCAGGGCTGGAGTTTTAATGAACAGTTTTTACAGACGAAAGAAAATAATTGTTTTTATCCTCTCGTTTTTTATTTTCCATGAAATTTCCGGTGAAGTTTCTGTTGTACAAAATGAAAATTCGGAAACTGATATTTTTTCGTCTATTTTTGATTTGCCCAATGAATTAAAAGCTGAAAAAAAAGTCCAGATTGAAAGAGGCGCTTCAAAAATAACCGTAAAATCCAATGTGGATAATGCCTCTGTGTTTTTAAACGGCACTTTTGAAGGAAACACCCCTTTAACGCTAAATAATCTTCCCGAAGGCAGATACAGGCTTAAAGTCGAAAAAAACGGCTGGAAAACTGCCAACTATATTATAAATATTCGTTCCGGCGAAGACAGGACTTTTTATGTTGAACTGAAAAAATACGAAGGCCGTGTTTCTTTTGAATGTGAACAGGAAAACTGCCTTGTGTTTATTGATGGAAGCCTTATAGATTCAAAAACAGTTATGGTTGAAGAAGGCAATCATAATATAAAAATAAAAAAATTCGGCTACGAACCGGAAATATTTTCGATTTATGTTCACCGATATTCCAGTCAGAAAATTTATGCCAGCCTTAAAGAGGCCGATTTTGATGTTACAGATTTTTATTCAAACAGGGAACGGTACAATCCCAATCTTTCCGGTAAAGCCGGCAAACTGGAATTCAATTTTTCCGTTACGAAAAACAGTCCTGTTACAATGTATGTTATTGATTCTACCGGCAATGTAGTTTTTGAGCGTATTTTAAATAATTTTACATCGTGGAATCAAAAAATCACCTGGAACGGCGAAAATTTAAATTATCAAAAAGTTCAGAATGGAATTTACAAAGCAAAACTTATTTGGGAACAGGGGGAAAAATCAATTGATTTTACTGTTGATGATTCCATAACAATACCTTTTGCCTCCGTAACTTTTGCAGGAAGCGGAATCGGCTCGCTTCCCCAGGCTTTTAGTTATCCTTCCGACCTTTCGCTTTTTTCTGTTTCGGCAGGTGCGTTTTTTGAAAACTCCGGCAGTTATTTTTACGGTGCACCTTTGCGGTTAAGTTTTGTTCACTCTTTTTCCGATTTTTTTGAATTTTCCCTTAGAGGCGGCGCTTCCCCTGGCCTTCAAGGTGTATGCCCGTTTTTATCATCAGCTTTTAAAATCACTTTCCAGAAAAAAATACCTGCCTTTAATTTTAACTGGGGCTTTTTTGCAAGATGCGGTTATTCTGCAGATCCTCAGTTTTTTCCTTACGGCTGTGATTTTGGAAACGGTGTTGGTGGTGGCGGAGTCGTTGGCTTTGATTTTGGAAAAATTTATTTTGGTCTTTCCAGTGAATATGTTTATGGTTCTACTGTTTTTTCTTCCAGCCAGACAGACTCTCTGTGGAAAAACGGTGCTGCCCTTCAACTTAAAAAAAATAATCTGGCTTTAGGAATTTATGGAGCAATAAATTCCAGTTTCGGATATACTGAACTGAAAGATGACTTGCGGACTGGAACTGATTTTTTCCGTTCTGTGGAAGCAGGTCTTGATTTTGTAATTAAGCCTTCATTTTCCGATGTGTTTTTTAATTTAAAAGCCGGTGGAATATTTTTTGAAGACAAAATTTATATGAATGTAGAAGCAGCATTTTCGCTTCTTTTTTAGAAAATTTGTTTTGACCTGTGGTCGAGGTGAGGAAAAATGAAACTTTATACGCGTCAGCAGATGGTAAAAATGGCAGTCGCCGGAGTTTTTGCCGGTGGCATTTTGGTTTTTTCATTTATGTTTTTTGGAGCGAAAAAAAATAATACAGTTCAGGAAAGTACCGTTGCGGAAGCAGAAACCGAAACAGGAGATTTTGCCGGCGAAATTGAACAAAGCGTAGTGCGCTCATCGGAAAAAACGACTGTTTCAAGTGGTTCTGCTTCTTATACTCAGGATGAAGAACAGAATATTTCCGTTTACGATAAATGCAATGAAGCCGTAGTAAATATTACTACTCAGGAAATGGGACTGAACTGGTTTCTTGAGCCTGTTGTTAGGGAAGGTGGTTCCGGTTCCGGTTCAATAATTGACAGCAGAGGCTATGTTGTTACAAATGTTCATGTAATCGACAAGGCAAGCAAAATTACAATATCTCTTTACGACGGAACAAGTTATGAAGGTCAGGTTATTGGTAAGGATGTAGAAAGCGATATTGCCGTGCTTAAATTTAATCCTCCCGAAAATGCAGTCCTTAAAACAATTGAATTTGGAGATTCCGATAAACTTAAGGTTGGTCAGAAAGTTATTGCCATAGGAAATCCATTTGCACTGGAAAGAACTATGACTACAGGAATCGTTTCCGGTTTGGGGCGGCCAATTCAGGAAAGCGAAAATGTAATCATACGGAATATGATTCAAACTGATGCGGCCATAAATCCTGGAAACAGTGGCGGTCCTCTTTTAGATACAAGCGGCAGAATGATAGGAATAAATACAATTATTATTTCAAATTCCGGTTCTTCTTCTGGAGTAGGATTTGCCGTTCCTGTAAAAACAGCCCGCCGTGTTGTAAATGACCTTTTAAAATACGGTAAAGTCCGCCGGGGAACAATAAAAATTTCTCCGGTTCAAATGACTTCCAGTATTGCCCAGTACGCAAATTTACCGTTGAATTACGGAATTCTTGTAAGTAAGGTAGAAAAGGGAAGCAATGCAGAAAAATGCGGCTTAAAGGGCGGAACAAAAGCCGTTCAATATGGCAGCCGTTTTAATTCAACTACAATATATCTTGGCGGAGACATTATTACAGAAATTGACGGAATAGAAATCCGCACATACGCCGATTACACAAGTGCTTTGGAAGCAAAACGGCCAAACGACGAAGTTTCCGTAAAAGTTTTTCGCGACGGACAAATTGTAAGACTAAAGATTGTTCTTGACGGTGCTGATGTTGATTCTGTATCGAAGGGTACTTCTCTTTAATGAAAAAAAATAATTTCTGCATAATACTGTTCTTTCTGTCCTGCATGTGCTGTTTTTCTCTGGAAAAAAAAGTTGTGTTTCCTGTTGAAGGGTTTTTAACGCCGGAGTCAAATACTGTAAATGTTGAAGCAAACTGGGACGAAAACTGGTTCGGTGAAAAATCATCAAAAATATACAATCATAATCTGGCAAGAATTTGTGCAGTTTTGTCGGAAGTTTCTTATGTTGATGTGGAAAAGTCTCCGAAGGAAAATGCACTTTTAAACTGTTACAAAGCCCTTGGTGTTTCAGAAAAAAATATTGAGCTTCACTATAACATTGACTATTCCAATTCCATGTGGGGAAATGATCAGTGTGCATTCAGTTTTGCGTTTAAGGAAATTACTGGCAATTACGGAAAAAAAAATCTTGTGTTTGTTGTTGTACGGGGTACACCTTTAAGCTGCAATGAGTGGATTTCTAATTTAAACATAAGCGACAGTACAGAAGAAATGCAGGAATTTCACGAAGGATTTCTGCGTTCTTCAAAGCAACTGGAAAATGCTTTTATTGCTTTCCTTTTAAAAAATAAAATTGATATTGAAGACTGTTTTCTTTTGATTACGGGGCATAGTCGTGGTGGCGGTGTTGCAAATCTTTTTGCCATGGAACTGTACGAAACGGAACTTTTTAAAACCGATAACATTTATGCCTATACTTTTGCCTGTCCCAATGTTACTTCCAGAAATGACTGCGGAGATGAAAAGTTCAGCTATATATGGAACATTGTAAATGCTGAAGATTTGGTTACTTTTTTGCCTATGAATATCGGGCAGTGGAAGTACGGAAAATACGGTCAGATTAAAACTCTTGTAAACAGCTGGAATGTGGACGAGACGTTTTTCGATAAAATATTATTGCCGGGAATGAACGAATTTTACAGTCTTTTTCTTAAAAGGAATTTTTCTCCTTTTAAATCCGGCCCGTTTTTTCCGGTTCAAGTTGTCAATATCATCTAAACCTTAAACGAAAGTGTTCATTCCTATTACAGCGGAATTACTTCTTTAAGAAA
>CAMAFU010000033.1 GCA_945833725.1 uncultured Treponema sp. | reverse complement strand
GGCGCTCCCAAAGCTTTTCGTATTCCAATTTCCTGTCTTCTTTCTGTTACAGTTACAATCATTATATTCATAATGCCGATTCCCCCTACAAGAAGGGAAATTGCGGCAATGCCGGAAAGCATAAGGGACATTATATTTGTAATTGAACTCATCTGGTCAATCATAGTCTGCATGGATTGAATCCTTACGGCTCCTTCTGTTCCTGTCCGCTGATTCATATATTCTGTAAGTTCATCAATCATAGGTGTGCAGAAAGAAGATTCTTCGGCTTGAATCATTATTGTGTCGGCAACAGGTTCCGGATTTATTTTTTTAATGTAAAAACCCCGGGGAACATAAATTCCCGTTGTGGAATTTTCCCAGCCGGAAGTCTGCTCCTTTAGTATGCCGATAATCTTAAAGGCAAAGGGAACTTTTTCTGCCGTAACGATAACTGTTTTTCCAACGGCATTTCCATTGGGAAAAAGGGTTGATGCAATTTCGCTGCCGATAATCATTTTTTGGGCGCCTGAGTATTGGTCTGTAACGGTAAAATATTCCCCGTAATCCAAAGAAAGGCCGTACATTTCAAGATAAAAAGGCTCTATGGCACTGGCAGAGGAAGTTACGCTTGTATCGCCGTAAGAAACAGTAAATGAAATTGAATTTTTGTACCAGACTTTTTTTATGTGCTCAATATTGTCAAAAACTTCCTGACGAAAACTTTCGTTGAATTTTACGGAAATGGCATCTCTGTTCCGTCTCATAAAACCTCCGGCTGAAACGCTTACAATATCAAGACCTGCCGAGCCGAAAGTGTCTTCAATCTGCCTTGTGGAAGAAGAACCCATTCCCGTTATAACGATTACGCTGGCAACTCCAATAATTACCCCTAAAAGCGAAAGAATTGTTCTTGTTTTGCTTCTGGCAAAATTCCGCAGGGCATCAATAAAATCTTCAATCATTTACTGCCTCCTGAGCGGAAATTAAACCGTCGAAAATTTTTATGCATCGTTGAGCCGATTCTCCTATTTTCTGGTCATGAGTTACAATAACGATTGTTGTTCCTTCTTCGTTGATTTTTTTAAAAAGCGACATAACGGCCTTTCCTGTGCTGCTGTCCAAAGCTCCTGTAGGTTCGTCGGCAAGGATAATTGAAGGTTTTGTAACTGTGGCCCTTGCAATGGCAACCCTTTGTTTTTGTCCGCCGGAAAGTTCGGATGGAAAGTGATTTATTCTTTCTGATAAGCCAACTTTTTCCAGCGACTGTAAAGCAAGTTTTTTTCTTTTTTGAAAAGGAATTCCCTGATACCGCAGTGGAAGCATGGTGTTTTCCAGAACAGTCATGGAAGGAAGCAGGTGATATTGCTGAAAAACAAAGCCTATAGTTCTGTTTCTAAGGAAAGCCAGTTCTTTTTCCGACATTTTTGCAGTTTCCTTGCCACAGATTTTTACAATGCCGGAAGTGGGGCGATCCAAACAGCCAATCATATTCATGCAGGTGGATTTTCCAGATCCAGATGGTCCCATAATTGAAACGAATTCTCCTTGTTCTACAGAAAAACTTACTCCCCGCAGAGCCTGAACTTCTTCTTCACCCATAGAGTAAATTTTTTTAACATTTTCCATTAAAATAACGCTTTCGGCCATAATATTTCCTTGGTAGAAGTTTTTGCAGACAAAATGCTACATTGGCGGCATCTTAGGAGGATTTGAGGCTCCATTGTTCTTTTTTGCTCCAGCCTTAGAAGCCTTCATTCTGCCGCTTTTTCCAGGAGAACTTTGAGCCTTTAAAATTTCTCCGCCTTCCAGCCCGGAAATTACATTTACATATTCCAAAGTGTACGGTTCAACTTTAACAGACTTTTTTACGGTTTTGCCGCTTTTGTCCACAATTTCTACAAAAGTTTCCCTCTGCTGGTGGCCTATGGCATACCGTTCAACAACAATTTTTGTTTCCGGCTCTGTAATATAAATTTTGCCTGTAAAGCTGAAGTTAGGAAGAATTTCTTTCGGGGCATTGTCGATTCTTACTTTTGCGTTTACAACAGTTGCACCTCGGCTTGTAACTTCTCCTATTGCAGGATAAGAAACTACATAACCTTCGATATTTTCCGGACAGGCAGGAAAAGAAAACACAACTTTTTGATTCGGTTTAATTTTACCAATGTCTGTTTCTGCAATTTCCACATCGGCAGTAAGATATGATGTATCAACAAGAGTGCCTATAGAATCTTTTGCTTCAAGATAGTCGCCGGGATCCACATCCAGACTTGCAATAACACCGTCGAAAGTTGCTTCAATTTTTCTGTCCTGAATTTTTCGTAAAAGGGAAGTGCGCTGGGTTTCCATAAGGGTAATTTTGCCTTTAGTTTGATTTTGCCGGGCCACGGAAATTTCGTAATCAAGATTTGCAAGATTGTAAAGCTGTTCTGTATCGTCAAGCTGAACAATTAAGTCGCCTTTTTTTACGCTGTCGCCTTCTTTTTTGTAAACACCTACAACAGTACCGTCGTTAAGTGATTTTAATTTCTGACTTTTTGCCGCGCTGACCGTTCCTGCAATTTCAATAACATTTTCAAAAGTTTCTTTTCGCACAATGTAAGTTACATTTTCCGGCTGTTTTGATGAATCGGCAATTTTCCGGGAAAAGAAAATTAAGGCACCTAAAAAAATTACTACACCGATGGATATTAAAATTATTTTTTTTGTTTTTGATTTTTTTGATGATTTTTTCATTTTATTTTAAAAAACTCCTTTGTTTTCTGCAGAATCGTCAATAAAAAGTGATTTTATTTCGTTGTTAAAAATTAAAGAATCCAGTGCATTGGTTAGAATCTGAATTTGAGCCTTGTTTTTTTTGTTTAAGGCGTCCTGCCAGTCGCTTTTTGTAACAAGACCTTCCGAAAACCAGTTTTTCATGTCGTTTTCCAGAGTGGAATAAAGCTGAAGTTCTTCTTCGTAAGATTTTTTAGACCATTTGATGTCGGAAGCCAGAGTAATTTTTTCCAGTATAGTTGTTTCGTAGTCGTTTTGAGATGAAAGAAGGTTGATTTCTTCTTTTGAGACCGTTAATTCCTTCTGCTTATTTTTGTTGTTCTGTAAAAGCCATTGGGAAGGATCTAACGAAAGGGAGAATTCCATGTATGTTTTTTTTGAAGATGAACTGCTGCTGGAAGAAGGAAGAAGGGATATTCCTGTGGGAAAGTATATTCCGCTGCCAAAGGAAAGTCCGCCCCATTCCAGATTTATTTTTCCGCCGGCGTCGTCTTGTTTTGTGCTGGCGGAGTTGAATTTGTATTCTGCTTCTGCCGAAACTGTTATATTTTTGTCTGCCAGACGTTCCATTTTGCCAAGCTGTTGTTCCCAATAGGCTTCTTCTATTTTTGAATAAGATTCCCTGTTGAACTGCTGAATGTCCAAAGGTTCTTCAAAAGAAAAATCCTTGGGAAGAAAGTTCAGAGCCTCCTGAAAAGTAGCGTTTTCTTTTAAGGAAATGTTGCAGTGCTTTGCAAAAAGGGCTGTTTCCCGAATAAAACTGCGCTGATTTTCTTCTATTTCCCGCATGTCGCTTTGGACTTTCATGTACGCCTGCATATATTTTGCTGAAGTTTTACTGTAGCCTTGAGTTTCCAGAACTTTAAGCTCCAGCGAATCTTCGTATAAATCGTTGTTTTTTGTGTGAATGGAAAGGGCGTCGTTAAAAAGCTGCTGTAATGTTTTAAGAAACTGTTTTTCTGCATCTAAGGATGCTGTGCGGATTTTGCGTTTTAACTCTAAAACTTCTCTTTCGGATTTTTTTAGGGTGATTTCTGTCTGCTGTTTTTTTCCAGAAAATAAATCTACAGAAAAAACTGCACTGCCTTTTTCTAAAGTAAGGTCAGAATTTTTTAAGGTAAAAGGCATGGTAACAGAAAAGCAGGAATTGTTTGCTCCGGGGATTTTTAAAGAGGCAGAGGGGGAAAAAGTGATTGAAGAAGAATTTTCCTCCGGGGAAAAGGTAACAGAGCCTGTAGAAAGGGAAAAACTTATGCCGTTTTCGATTTTGGCAGAAGAAAAGTCCAGTACCTTTGATTTATAGTCTAAAATAACGGTTTTAAGTTCCAGATTTTGGGAAAGATAGCCTGCAAGGAGTCTGGCAAAAGAATTTTCTGCATAACATTGCATTGCCACAAAAAAAAACAGAAAAAAAAGAAATTTTTTTCTTAAAAAAAGCGAAGTACATTTCATAATGAATATATATTACCAAAAAATGCCGCAACAGAAATAAGAAAACAGTAAGAGAACAATAAGAAAAAAAATCCCCGGTCCGGAGACTGGGGATTAAAGCAGCTAATTGATTAAATTAGTTATTAGTCAATTCTTCAACTTTGATGCCTGTTAAGTCGATACCACCTGACGACTTTCCGCTCTTTGTACAACCATTGCGACTGAACAGGAGATATGCTTTTGTTCCACCCTTGATTGTTACTTCAATTGTTTCCTTTTCAGATGAACCTGCACCAGTTTTAAGTTTCAAACCTGTTTTAGAAGCAAGAACCTTTCCATCAGCATCAACAACTGCTACAACGCCACAGTCTGCTGAACATTTAGAGTTTGCAACAGTATAGAAGTCGAATGTAACTTTTACATCAGCTGTAGCAGCAATAGAAGACTTTTTAGAAAGGTCTACACCAACATAACCGTCTCGGTTCTGAGCATCGTTGATTTTCTGTGTGAAAACGATTGTCTTACCAACTTCAGCTTCTTCAGCTGTAAACTGTCCGTCACCAGAGGCACCTGCTTTTGCAAGAGAGCTGTTTCCATAATTGATAGAATATGTATCTCCAGCTACACGACGAATAAGTTTACCTTCTGATCTTGAGTAAAGAACTGCAACTTCGTCAAATGCAACTTCTTCAGTAGCTGTCAATTTAGCTTTTCCGTTAGTATCTTCTTCAGCAACTGTAATACCTGTAATAGTTGTATTAAGCTTTGTAAAATCTGCTGTGAGACTGTATGGTACAGCTACGTACTTAGGACAACCTTCCTGTTTAGCACAGTTGCTTTTTTCTTCTTCTGTATCATATTCTGTACCACAACCATCACATGTGTATTTTGTTGCAGGTGGTACAACTGGGTCTTCTGTTGGAGTTAATTCGACAGAAGGTGTTGTTGTGGTAATTTGACCTGTTTCTGCAACTGTAATTGAGAATGTTACTTCTCCTGTAGCATCTTTATCGTCTTTTTTTCCTGCAACTTTTACTGTTGCGGCTGTAGTTCCTTTTGCAACAGATGTTACTGTAACTTTTGCGCCGTCTGCTTTTACTGTTGCAATTTTTTCGTCTGCAACTTTTGCTTCTGTAATGGAAGTTACGCCAAGAGATGATAAATCAACAGTTTTTGTTTCTGCTTTAAAAACTGGTGCTGTACCAGATGTGGCTGGTGTTTCTGGATCCTGCTGGCAGGATGCGAAAGCAAACATCATTGAAACTGCTGCCAGTATAGAGGCAGCCTTAAAAAATTTTTTCATAAAAATCCTCCGTATTTGCGGGAAATGTATAACACTTCCCCACTTTTTATGATTACGGAGAATTATAACGCATCTTTTGTAGAAAATGGGGGGGGGTATTTGCACTATACCGACTTTTTTAATTGTCTGTGCGTGAGCGCTGGGAACCCCGCCGTAAGGCGTTCCGTAACGAAGTGGAGGAATGAGCGGTAGCGAAGGGTGGACATAGCGACCCGAAGCTTGCGGAGGGGCACGCCCTTTTTTTTATAAACTTGTAGATGGCTTACTGCACGGAAAAAAGTAAATCTTCGTAACTTGGGTACGGCTTGTACTCGGTGCCTAAAAGAGGTTCTATTTCGTCGGCGATTTTTCGAACTTCGTTCATGGCAGGAAGTATTTTGTCGGCATAACTGCGGGCTTTTTCCATGAAAGTTGCGGCGGTTTTTGTGTTTTCGTGCAGTTGCGCCAGATTTTCGGTTTTTTCGTCTAGTCGGGTTATAAGGCTGTCTAGTTTTTTTATAAGCTTTTTGCCGCCTGTAAATGGTGCTCCGCTGCCGCTGAGTTTTGATAGTGTGTCGGCCAGATTGTTCAGATAGCGGAATGTGCATGGAATTATGTCTTTGTGAACCATTTCTAGCATTGTTTCTACTTCGATGTTAAGAATCTGGCAGTATTTTTCTAGTTTTACATCGTAGTGGCTTTTCATTTCAACTTCGGTGTAAATTTCTGTCCGGCGGAAAAGTTCTATGTTTTTTGTGTCCAGATAGTGTTCCATGGCATCTGGTGTTGTCGGATAATTTTTTAATCCCCGTTTTTCGGCTTCTTTTATCCATTCTTCGCCGTAGCCGTTGCCGTTAAAAAGTATTCTGTCGTGAGCCTTTATTTCCCGTTTTATAAGTTCTTGAAGGGCTTTTTCAAAATCTGGGGCTTTTTCCAGTTCGTCGGCAAAAATTGCCAGAGTGTCGGCAAGTATGGCGTTAAGGATGGTGTTTGGGCCGGAAATGGAAAGGTTTGAACCTACAGAGCGGAATTCGAAGCGGTTTCCTGTAAAGGCAAATGGGCTTGTTCTGTTTCTGTCGGTGGAGTCTTTTGGAATTGGTGGGAGAACATCTACGCCAATGGAAAGTTTTTTGTTTGTTTTGTCGCTGTAGGCTTTTCCTTCTTTTATGGAGTTAAGGATTGCTTCCAGTTCGTCGCCTACATAAATTGACATTATGGCTGGTGGGGCTTCGTTGGCACCAAGACGGTGGTCGTTTCCGGCAGAGGCTACTATTGCCCTGAGCAAATCCTGATGATCGTCTACAGCTTTTATTACGGCTGTAAGGAAAAGCAGGAACTGGGCGTTTTGTCCGGGAGTTTTTCCAGGAGCAAATAGATTTTCGCCTTTGTCGGTGGCTATTGACCAGTTGTTGTGTTTGCCGCTTCCGTTTACGCCTTCGAAGGGTTTTTCGTGAAGGAGGCAGATAAGTCCGTGGCGGCGGGCAACCTTTTTCATTATTTCCATTGTAAGCTGGTTTTGGTCGGCGGCCAGATTTGATGTGGTAAAAATTGGTGCCATTTCGTGCTGGGCTGGGGCGGCTTCGTTGTGTTCTGTTTTGCAGTATATGCCCAGTTTCCATAATTCTTCGTTTAAGTCTTCCATGTATTCAATGACCCGCGGTTTTATGGCGGCGTAATACTGGTCGTCCATTTCCTGACCTTTTACCGGTTTTGAACCAAAAAGCGTTCTTCCGCACATTTTAAGGTCTTTGCGCTGGGAGTAAAGTTTTTCGTCTACAAGAAAATATTCCTGTTCCGGTCCCATTGTTGTTGTTACATGGGTTGCATCGTTTCCAAAAAGTTTAAGGATTCTAAGTGCCTGCTCGTTAAGGCTTTCCATGGAGCGCAGGAGAGGTGTTTTTTTGTCTAAAGCTTCTCCTGTGTAGGAAAAAAATGCTGTAGGGATGCAGAGGGTGTGGTCTTTTACAAATGGGAAGGAAGTTGGATCCCAAACTGTGTAGCCTCTGGCTTCGAATGTTGAACGCTTGCCGCCGGAAGGAAAAGAAGATGCGTCTGGCTCGCCTTTTATAAGTTCTTTGCCGCTGAAAGACATAATTATGCCACCTTCTTCTGCTGGGGTAATGAATCCTTCGTGTTTTTCGGCTGTAATGCCTGTAAGGGGCTGGAACCAGTGGGAATAGTGAGTGGCTCCTTTTTCTATTGCCCAGTCTTTCATGGCACTGGCTACTTCGTTGGCAACTCCTTCTTCCAAAGGAGAACCCTGAACCATTGTTCGTTTAAGGGATGTATAGCTTTCTTTGGAAAGGCGCTTTTTCATTTCTTTTTCGTTAAAAACCATGCTGCCAAAAATTTCTGGGACGTTCATTATAATTTCCTCGCAATGTCCGCATTTAACGACACGACTGCCTTGGTTTTGAGCCACCGCGCCTTTGCGGATTTTTTTTAAGTGTGCCTATTCTATCATTTTTTTTTTTGAAAAGAAAGGGTGTTTCGTTCCCAGAAAACTCCGTCGCTGTACCCTTGAATTTCTGAGTCTGTTTCTGCCATTTCCAGGCGTTTTTCTGCCAGCAGACAGTATTCTTCGTTTAATTCAATGCCGCAGTATTTTCTGTTGAGTTTTTTTGATGTTACGCTTGCAGTTCCGCTGCCCAAAAAAGGATCAAAAACCATGTCGCCTTCTTTGGAAGAAGCAAGAATCAGTTTTGCGTAGAGTTTTTCCGGTTTTTGAGTTGGGTGAGTGGTATTTTCCGGCATGGACCAGAAGGGAATTGAAATATCGTCCCAGAAATTTGACGGATATGTAAGGCGGAAATTTCCTTCTTCGCTTTTATTCCAGTCTTTTGGAAGACCGTTTTCTTTGTAAGGGGCAAGAACCCGCCTTTTTTGCTTTACGGCTTCTACATTAAAATAGTAGTCGTCGGGATTTTTTACGGCAAACCAAATGTCTTCCATTGCGTTTTTCCAGTTTGATTTTGCACCCCGGCCTTTTTCCCGCTGCCAGGTGATTCTGTTTATAACGGTAAGTTCCTTTTCTAGTGCCTTCTGAATGGAAGATGTGCATTTCCAGTCGCAGCATACATAAAGGGAACCGTTATTTTTCAGTTTTTTGCACACAGGGGGAAGCCAAGATTCCAGATAAGATTCGTAGTTTTCCTGTGACCGGGAATTAAACTTTAAGCCGTTAAAATTTTTTGAAAGGTTATAGGGCGGATCTATAATAATTAAATCGGCAAAACTGTCGGGAATAAATTTTAATATTTCCAGCAAATCGCCGTTCAAAGTTTTATTTGTAAAGTCGGTTGATTCTGTAATGTCTTGAGTTTGTATGATTTTTGAGCGGATTTTTTTTATTTCTTCTGGAAGCAAGGAAATTGTTCTGTTGTTCTTTGCTTTTTCTTTTTTTTCCATTTTTTAAGTTCCCGGCGGCAAATTAAGGCCGACAGATTTTTGTAATTTTTTCTTTTGCGTTTAAAAAAAGTTGTGCAAGCTGGGGATCAAAATCGGAGCCTGCGCCATCTTCGATTATTTTAAAACAAACATCAAGAGGCAGGGCATCCCGGTAGCATCTTTTTGCAGAAACTGCATCGAAAACATCGGCAATAGCCATAATTCTGGCGGGAAAAGGAATTTGAGTTTCCTTTAAGCCTTCCGGATAGCCTTTTCCGTTCCATTTTTCGTGATGATACCTTGCAACAAGGTAGGCAGTTTCCAGAAATTCCGGTTCTTCCAAATCGCGGAAAGTTTCTTTTATAATTTCTCCGCCTTTTGCGGCATGAAGTTTCATAATTTCGTATTCTTCGTCGGTAAGTTTGCCCGGTTTTTGTAAAATTGTGTCGGGAGTAGACATTTTGCCGATGTCGTGCATAGGGGCGGCGTTGAACATGTTATCTTCAAAATCCCTTGTCATTATTTCCCGGTAAAGGTGATTTTTATTTATTTCGTCGAGAATGATTTTTACATAGCTTTGGGTTCGCTTTACATGACCGCCTGTGCTGGAATCTCTGCTTTCAACAAGGGCGGCAAAACTTGTAACGGTGTCGTTGTTGTATTTTCTTAGCCTTGTTAATGCCGGATCTTCAATGTTTATGTAAAGGCTCATAAGAAGAAAAGTAGGCACCAGGGAAGAAATAAGAATTTCCGGGAAAATTGTCTGAAGAACAAGAATAAAGAGAGTTAAAGTCATAAAAGTTACAATGTTTACTCTTTTTCGTGCTTCGATAGTTTTGAGTTTTGTAATGGTAAAAATAAAAGTGGCCGAAAAATAAAAAATTACGGAAAAATAGCAGGCGTAAACAGAAATGCCCATAGAGTAGTTTGTAGTTTTGCCGATTATGTAGTTTAACTTTGGAAGAAAAATAAAAACAACGGTAAGGCAGACAAAATACGGCACAAAAAGAAGGGTACGGAGAATTTTATTTTTAGGAATACCGCGGATTAAGTTTAGAATGTACAGAAAAACAAGGGGCATAAAGGATGCCAGAAAAAAGAAAAATATACCGTGCAGCACAAGATTAAGAACAGGCGGCACCGAATCAAGATGATTAACAGTCCAGGCCGTAATGCCGTCGATAATAATCATATACGGAATTACAATCATAATGGCATCGAACATGCGGTTGCATTTAATATTTTTGCTTAAAGTCTGCCAGATGTAAATTCCTTCGATGTAAAGGGCAACAATAAGACACCCGATTTGCAATTTAACAAAATTCATTTAAACCCCGGTTTTTTACTACAATAATTTTAAGAACAAAAAGGAATAATTTCAATTACAGATAAGGAGCAAATTGGATACATCACCGGCTTTCCGGGGTTCCGCTGCCGCTCCATTGCTGCGCAACTACGCCCCTCCAATCCGGGCTAAGAATAACTGAAAAAAAACAGTTTGGAAACATCACGAAGGGGCTATGTTTTGAATCAAAAACATGTTTTCATTGGTAGAAAATACCCGCAAAAACATAGTACTATAAGGGAACAATGAATAAAACAAATACGGAAGCAAAGCCGTTTTTAAAATGGGCTGGTGGAAAAACTCAATTACTTGATGAAATAAGAAAATATTATCCAGAAAAAATTGAAAAGTATTGTGAGCCTTTTGTTGGAGGTGGAGCAGTTCTTTTTGATATTCTTACAAAATTTCAACCTAAAGAAGTTTTGATAAATGATATTAACCCTGAACTTACAAATACCTATGTTCAGATAAAAAACAATGTTAATGATTTGATTTCATTACTTTCATTATGGCAGAATAATTATTTATCTTTAGAAATGGATGCTAGAAAAGAAGATTATTATGAAAAACGAAGTCGTTTTAATGAGTTGATTCTTGCAAAAGAAGATTCTGTTGAGAAAGCTGCTTTAATGATTTATTTGAATAAAACTTGCTTTAATGGTTTATATCGAGTAAATGGAAAAGGATTGTATAATGTTCCAAGTGGTGTTTATAAAAATCCTGCTATTTGTAATTCTGAAAATCTTCGAGCCGTAAATAAGGTTTTACAAAATGTTCAGATTTTAACGGGTTCATATTCTCAAACAGAAGAGTTTATTACTAAAAAAACTTTTGTATATATTGATCCACCATATCGACCTTTAACAAAAACATCAGCCTTTACTTCTTATTCTAAAGATGGTTTTGATGATGAAAAACAAATCGAGTTGGGAAATTTTGTATCAAGAATTTATAACAGAGGTCATGGTGCAAAAGTTCTGTTGAGTAATTCTGATCCAAAAAATGTAAATCCAGAAGACAATTTTTTTGATGAGTTGTATAAGGATTATGATATTCAACGTGTGAATGCTTCAAGAATGATAAACAGCAATGCAAACGGTCGTGGTGAGATTACTGAAATAATGGTTGCTTGCTTTTAGGGAGGGGAGATAATGACTGCTGAAGAATTATTTATGTTACCGTATA
This sequence comes from uncultured Treponema sp., assembly GCA_945833725.1. Lineage (GTDB taxonomy): Bacteria > Spirochaetota > Spirochaetia > Treponematales > Treponemataceae > Treponema_D. The sequence goes on along the minus strand of CAMAFU010000033.1, from coordinate 773 downwards.
ATCAGAAACATTTTCTTAATGCATTTGGTGATTGGCGAAAAGAACCTTTTGCAATAACGAAATTCGAAGAAGACATTGCAAAAACAAAAAATTATAAAGACAATTATTTTTATCATGCTACTGGAGGATTTGGTGAATCTGGAGTTGGTAAAGGTTTATATCTTGGAAAAGATAGATTTGCATTAAATAATTTTTATAATTGTGGTGGAGAAGAAGGTGAGATATTAACATATTATGGAGCTCCTAATTTTATAGATTTGACAGATGAAAAAGATTTAATTAATTTTAAAAAAGATGCGTATAGATTTTTTAAATCAGACGATTGCCTTGAAAAATATACTTTGAAAAATGGATTTGATGGAATTAGATATTATGATATTGAAACAACAGGTGAAGAATTTGTTTTATTTAATACTGGCACTGTAAAAATCATGGAGGAAAATTGAAAAGAGATTTTTATAAATGGCTTGATACTTTTAGAGAAAGTATCGCTACATATTCTTATTATGTGGATTTTAAGAAAGTATATGAGAATATTGATTCAATTAAGGTCGAATTAAATATTCTTAATTCTTTGATTGGCTCAAAAAATATCAAAACTGATTTTGAGAATCTTCTTCAAAAATATCCTGAGACATTGAAATGCGTTCCTATTCTTCTTGCTGTAAGGAATTCTGAAATTTCTGTAACTGATGAAACAGGAAGTTTTGTTTTCGATTTTAATAAGTCTAACTGTTCTATTGCTGATTATTCAAAATTTATGGAAAAATCAG
>CAMAFU010000032.1 GCA_945833725.1 uncultured Treponema sp. | reverse complement strand
TGTATTTGTTGCAGACCATTTCGCCTTCGTGAGTAGAACCGTCCAAAGACTTGCACAGCGTATGGACATAGCGAAGATGAGTTACAGGAACAGTACAATCGTCTTTGTAAGTTTTGCCCTTAATTCGTGCGAAAATCTCGCTTTTTTTTGCTGAATTTTTCGATATAAAAGCTACTTTCTTTTGCTGCTTCTGCTTTTTTCTTAGCCCCAGAGCGTATTGTAAGTGCAGCAGCACATTCCCACACAACGCAGACTCGCCAGCATTGTTTCCGGTAATACTGAAGATTTTCTGCATCGCGCGCTTTGTTCCGCCGGAATTTTTTCTGTCAGAAATTCTGGTTTGATTTTGGAAAGACAAAATACCTGCACTTTTCGTGTGCGTGCCAGAAACAGCTGTTTATGAAAATGACTGCAAAATAATGCGGAAGAATTATGTCCGGCTTTCCGGGATAGTGTTTGTCACAGATACGGTAGCGGAACCCTGCCTTAAAAAGAGCCGAGCGAATCAGTTTTTCAGGCTTGGTGTTTTTTGAGCGGATGCATGACATATTTTTATGACGCTGCATGGGAGTCAGGGTGTCCATAATTTTATGATACTACGAAAAGCGGAGTTTGAATATTGCGGTGGAAGAGAGGAAACTGAAAAAGATTCCTTGCAAAAATGCAAAACTTAAATTTAAAATGCAATTTTTTTTGTTATGTGGTATAATCATTGGAGGAGAGGTTTTAGATTAATGGGCTCTGGAGTTTTTAATGGATAATCAGGAATTAGATCCGGAAATAGAAAAATTATTGGCCGAATCTGAAAATTCTTATTCTTCCGACAGTTTTACCGATTTAAGTTTCGATGATATTCCAGATAATTCCTCTGAACCTGCCGAAGATTTGTCTGTTGCTTCAAAAGTCGATCTTTCCGTTACAAAATTTAATCCCATAACAAAGTTCTTTGAAGACACCCCGCACAATTATTTTGATGATTCTTCCTATTACAAGTCGTGTCTTACAAACGAAGGGCAGGCTGCTCAAAGGGTGCATCAGGTTCTTTCCCGTTATCTTACATGTACAGACCCAAAAGACCGTACCGTTTACCGTCAGCAGCTTATTACGGCTTACTGGGAAATTATTCGTACAATGGCTCCAAAAATGGGTGATTTGTCTTTGCCTATGTCAAAAAGGCTTATGTTCCGTTTTGGAGTTTTATTGCCTTCACTTTTTTCTCCAGAACAAAAAATGACTTTTTCCAAGGCCATTTTAAAAAATAACACCGGGGAACCTGTTTATTACATGGATGAGTGGTTTAAGGAAATTGCCAGCGGAAGGCTTTCCTTATCTGCAACAGACGAAGTCAGGGTAAAAAAATCTTCCAGTGCCAGTTCGGATCAATCTCACCTTCAGCAGTTAAAAAATAAAAATGACGGCAAATTGCAAAGTTCAGAGAGTTTTGTAAATGCAAAAGAAAGTGAACGGCAGATGCTGGAGCAGGAACTTCTTAACAGAGTAAAAGCCATCTGCGAACATAATCAGATGATTGGTCTTGAACCTCATACTATGCCGCTTACAGAGGGGCAGAAAAAACTGTTTGCAGAAATTCAGGAAAGGCTTAGAACTCTTCAAAAACTGGACAAAGAATATGTAGGCTACATAAAAGAATTTGAAGAAGCAAAATCGGTCAGCGAGTCTTTAATTTCAAAAATGCAGAATGCACCAGATACTGTAACTGTTGCAAAAGGCGACATTGAAACAGAATTTAATACTGTACGGCAAATGGCAAAAATGACTGTAGGCCGTCAGGGAAACCAGTTTCCTGTTTTTACCAGAGAATTTTACCATTGTACGCCACAGGGAACAGGCTTTAGAGAAAATGTCTTAAGCATTATGGCCTGGATAGAAGAAAACGATCCGGGAGTTTTCTGCAGAATTCATAAAAATACGGCTCACAGAATTGTTCCTTATGTTCTTCTTGTTCCAACTTACGGTGATTTTGGTTTTTGCTGGGAACCTTTCGACCGCTACAACAGGGTTACAAGCCGTGGAAGAATTGTTATTCCTATGTATCCACGAGATTTAAAAATCAGTCTTTTAATGGCTGTTGCCGATTTACGGTGGCAAGTTGCCAAAGAAAAGGCAAGTTACTACTGGATGGAAGAAGGTCTTACAGGTCATTATTATCAATATATCGAAAAGCAAAAACTTAAAGGTGATTTAAAATCATATTTTATAAATGATTATGTTACATGGATGACAAAAGAAGTTGACGGTGTACAGAAACTGGACAAACAGGTACGGGCAATTTTCTGGAGGTACATTCCTTTTAATCAGCAAAAAAAAGAAGAGTTAAAAAAACGCTCTGTTGTATATCAGGAGCTTTATCAGAGAGATATAAACCGCAGCATGAGTGACGGCTATTGATAGATTTCGGGAGGGGAATCCGAAAAAGTCAAGAGGCAGTAGCATGAGAAGAAAAGACAAAAATATTATATCTTACAACGGAAAGAATTATCCTGTTTTTCCTGCGGAAAGCCAGAATGCTTTTCTTGAAGTTGGTATTGTTACATTCAGATATTTTCCCAAAGACAGTCTGCTTATTGCTACAGATGCGTTTATGAAGATCTTCGGTCCGCGGAGATTTTACGATAACATGCCTTATTCCATTGCAAATGATATTGTTGCCGATAAAGACCGGGGAATCCTTTACAATATGGCAAAAAAAGTTGATTCCGGCGAAAAAAAAGTTGTTGCAGAAATGCACTCAAAAAACGGCAAAATATACCGTGTTACAATGGTTACAATAAAATCCGACAAAGACGGAAAGCCTCTTATTACTGGAGGTCTTGTAGAAGACATTGAATCCGACACAAGAACAAATGCCCTTATAGAAGCTTTGGGAAAGGAATTTGGTTCAATATACTACATTGACTACAAAAACAGTAAAACTGTTCCGCAGAGAATTTCAAAGGATATATGGGAAGAATACGGAGAAAAATTAAAATTTCAACCTCCATACGAAAAAATAATAGAGCTTTACATTCAAAATACAGTTCTGGACACAGAAAAAGATGAAATGCGGCAGATTTGTTCAATAGAAAATTTAAAAAAACAGTTCGCCGAGCATGATGTTTATGTTCATGATTACCGGGGAATCCGAAAAGGAAAGGTAATTTACTGCAGGCTTAAAGTCGTAAATCTTTCGGAGTCGGGGGAATTATCAACTTTTGTAATGGCTTTTTCCGACATGACAAAAGAAAAAACTACTGCACTGGAAAAAATGGCCTATACAGACCCTCTTACAGGCGGAAACAATTATAACGGTTTTAAAAGAAAGGTTAGGGATGTAAATAAGGCCGGTTTTATTGTTTCCATGGATATTCATCAGTTTAAGCTTGTAAATTCAGTCTGCGGTGTTGCGTTCGGCGATAAAGTTCTTAGAAAAATCTGGGACACGGTTCTTTCTTTCTGTAAAGATTCCTGCATAGCCGGTCATGTAAATGCTGATCACTTTGCTTTTTACAGTCCAAATGAGTCAAAAGAAGAAATAATCGAAAATATAAAAAATGTTTCCGATTCACTTTTAAGGCTTTCTGTAGAAATGAGGTGTCCTCGCCTTCATCCGTATTTTGGAATTACTTTCTGGAATCCACTTCAACAGATTGAAGAGGCTTACAGCCAGACAACTATTGCAAAGCACGAAGTAAAAGATTCAAAAGACACAAATTACCTTTTTTATTCCGAAGAGGTAAGTCAGAAAAAAATCCACGAAAAAGAAATTGAAGATTCCTTCCCGGAGGCTTTGGCTGGCGGCAATTTTGAAGTATGGTATCAGCCTAAAATCAACCCTTTTACAGGAAAAATTGTTGGGGCAGAGGCTCTTATCCGCTGGAGAAAAAATGGAGTTCTTGTTTCTCCTGTAGATTTTATTCCTCTTTTTGAACAGGACGGGCTTATTAGAACTCTTGATGAATATGTTTTTGCCACAGTATGTAATTTCCTTAAAACAAGACAAAAGCAGAATCTTCCTATTGTTCCTGTTTCCGTAAACCTTTCCCGGGCAAGTCTGTATTACGACGGGATTGTGGACCAGTACAAAAACATTGCACACGACAACGGAATTTTGCCTTCTTTGGTACCTGTAGAAATAACAGAAAGTGCTGCTGCCAGTAATTCTGCCGTAAAAGATGTAATTACAAAATTCAAGCAGAATGGTTTTTCGCTGTGTGTTGATGACTTTGGTACAGGATATTCTTCTCTGGCTCTGCTTAACGGTCAGCATTTTGATGATTTAAAATTAGACAAAACTTTAATAGATGGTATTCGCGATGCAAACGGTTTTAAGCTTATAAAGCATACAATCGCTCTTGCAAAAGATTTAGGCATGAATGTTATAGCCGAAGGTGTAGAAGAAAATGACCAGCTGGAATGTTTAAAAGGCCTTAAATGCGATGTTATTCAGGGATTTTTGTTTTCACGACCTGTAGAAAAAGCCGACTTTGAAAGGAAACTTGACGGTTGAATTAACATACCTGTGTAATTTTATAGGGCTGTGAATAGCGTTTTAATAAAAATACAGCATAAAAAAACGGCACAAGATAAAACTTGAAGTGCACCCCTAAAGTTGGACAAATAAAGTTCAATTTTAGGAGGTGCATTTTTTATGGTGCGGAAAAACTATTCGCCTTCTTTAATGTAGCCGATTATGGCAATTACCCATCCTGCAATAATAAGGAAAAGACCTATTGAAGGTTGTGTTCCGGCAATTTTAGAAAATGCTTTTCCCAAACCTTTTGCAATGGGATTAAGGTTAAGGTATGAAAGAACCATGTAAATTCCCCCGGCAATAGAAACTATAAGAGAAACAAGTTTAGCAGGAAAGCCCTTTATTTTTACAAAAGAAAAGATAATTCCCGCAATAGCACCTGCCAGAGCAAGAATTGAAGCAACTTTAAGGTCGCCAGTGCCGTCTGTAATTGCTGTAATTACATTTGAACCGTTAAAACCAAAAGTTTTGCTTGCTGTAAGAGGAAGAAAAGCTCCCAATATAATAACAGCCATGCCAATAAGATAAATTCCGATTGAATTCTTTTTTGCCATTAAAAACCTCTTAAAGCCCTTGCCGAAAAATAATTTTCTGCCGACTTTTATACTTTCTGCGAGCGAAAGAAAATTAAAATATGTCTGCAACGCAAACTAAAATAATTTTATCACGAAAAAATATGTTCCGCAATTTTTTTCAGGGCTTCCGCATTAAAATATAATTTTAACCAGGGGCTTCCAGTCGCGACTGTTCAGTGCAAAACCGTGCTATTAGCACTACACGCTGATTGTGGCACGGGAATTTATATAATGCCGCTTACGCAGCATCCACAATCAGGGTGTTTTTGCCCTGACCATTCGCTCCTTCGCGCCCCCAATTTTTCTCATCAATTTATGCGGAAGCCCTGCAATTTCTGACAGAAAAGTGGGGAATTAATCTTTACAAGTTACCGGATGTTGGTGAATGATAAAATTTTCTACCTTTATTTTAATTTATGAGTTAATATTTAAAGTATAGAATTTATTGCAGGGGAGAAATTGTTTTTTCCTGCCAGATTTGGAGTGTATCATGAAAAAGAAAAGTAAAGTTTTGCGAATTATTCTTTTTACTGGCATTGTTATTATTTTGCTTTTTACATGCCTTACTTTTTTTACTGTCCGCATGGTTTCTAAAAGTGCTGCAAAAACTGCCGGAGACGACATTCAGATTATGTCTAAGTCTTATGCCGATTATGTTTCTTCCTGGCTTACGGAAAATTTAAATCTTCTTGATTTTTATGTTAAATCAGAATGTGTTTATGATTCTTCTTCTCCGCAGGAAATTGGTCTGTGGCTTTCTAAAACTGTTTCCAGACGCCCGGATGAACTGGATTATGTTCTTTTTATTGATACAAACGGAAACAGCTTTTACGATTCCGGAAAAACTGGTTTTCATGGTGACAGGGAATATTTTTCAAAAATTATGAACGGCGAAAAAACTGTTATTACAGAGCCTACTTTAGCAAAGGCTACTGGCCGTGTTTCCATTATGCTTGTGCGTAGTGCCAGTGATTCTGCAGGAAATGCGATGGGAATGTTTGTTGGCGTAAAGTCCATCGAAAAAATCCAGCAGAAAATAAACGAATTTTCCCTTGGCGAAAACGGTTATGCCTTTATGCTTAGCGGCGACGGTACTGTTATGTGCTATCCCGCCGAAAATATTCAGATGAAAGAAAATTTTCTTTCTGGAAGTTTTGCCGAAAGGCCTGAAATAAAGCAAATGGCAGAAAAAATGGTAAACGGTGAGTTTTCTTCTATTATAATACATAATCTTGAAAAACCGTGGCAGAAGGAAAATGTTTTTTTCTGTCCAGTAGAAAATACAAACTGGTCTGTTGCAGTTTGTGTTCCTGAAGCCCAAATAAAGGAAGCTTCCAGAGATGTAAGAAATATCCTTATTTATTCAAATGCGGGTATTGCCCTTATTGTTATTGTTATGCTTCTTCTTTTAATGCTGGATACTTTTCGTCCTGTAAAACTTATTGTAGACAGCATTTTAGGGATTGCCAGCGGAAATGCAGATTTAACCCAACGGGTTGATGTAAAGCACAACGACGAAATTGGTGCTATCGGTCTTGGATTCAATAAATTTATGGAAAAACTTCAGACAATAATGTCGGAGCTAAAAACTTCCAAAATTGAACTGGAAGGTGTTGATGAAAATCTTCAAGCCAGCACTATTGATACAGGAAATGCCATTGAAGAAATTTTAAACCACATTGAATCAATAAAAAATGTATATAAAAATCAGGCGGAAAGCGTTGATGGTACTGCCAGTGCAATTACTCAGATTTCTTCCAACATTCAGTCTCTTGAGCAGATGATTGAAAATCAGTCGGCTGGTGTTACGCAGGCGTCGGCTGCCATTGAACAGATGATTGGAAATATAAATGCTATAAACCATTCCATCGACAAAATGGCTGAAGAATTTACTGAACTTCAGCAAAAGTCGGAGGCCGGTTCTTCCAAGCAGTCTGCCGTAAGCGAGCAGATTATGCAGATTGAAAACCAGTCTTCCATGCTTCAGGAAGCGAATGCTGCAATTTCTTCTATTGCAGAGCAGACTAATCTTTTGGCAATGAATGCTGCTATTGAAGCTGCTCATGCTGGAGATGCCGGTAAAGGATTTAGTGTTGTTGCAGACGAAATACGGAAACTGTCGGAAACTTCTTCTTCCCAGTCAAGGACAATCGGGGAACAGTTGCAGAAAATAAGGGAATCTATTGGAAAAGTTGTTGAGTCTTCTGGTGAATCTCATTCTGCTTTTAACGCTGTTTCTGTTGGCATAAAACAAACCGACGAACTTGTAAGGCAAATTAAAGGTGCTATGGATGAGCAGACGGAAGGTTCCCGCCAGATTCTGGAAAGTTTACGGACTATGAGCGACAGTACTGTTGCCGTAAAAATGGCTTCCACAGAAATGGCAGAAGGCAGTACTCTTATTTTAGGCGAAGTTTCCAGATTAAAGGATGCTTCTGGAATTTTAAGTGATTCTATTGCAGAAGTTAATTCCAGCACAGAAAAAATAAAGGATACGGGCAATGCATTAAAGGCAATTTCCGGCCAGATGAAGACAACCATAAAAACAATCGGCGACGAAATTGATTTGTTTAAGGTTTAATTTTCGGGCAAGAAATTGGAGCAGCGCCGAAGGCGTTCAAAAAAAGTGGCTGACTTGTAAGGCAGACAGTTTTTTTGAATGGAGCGCTTGACGCGGAACTGCGGAAAGTTCGGTTTTTGGCTGTCTTTTGACGGCCAAAAATGACCCCTTAAAATCTTGAAAATTTTCTGTAGTTTTTTTATTATTTTTTTAGACGATGACGGTGGATTTTTCTGCCGTCTTTTTTTTTAAACGGGGGTTTTATGATTTCCTTAAATGATTATCTTTATGGCGGCGACACGGTTTTTAAGATTTTAAAATGTTATTCTTCGGATTTACGGAATTCTGCCCTTAAAAATAACAACCAGATTGACCTTGTTCACTGTAATTTTCTTATTCAGCTTATGGAACTTTTGGAGCACAATGAATTTTTAACGGCCCAGTCTCAGAAGCTGAGGGAATTTTATAAATTTATGGCGAAAGAATATCCCTATCTTGCTTTTACTTTTAAAGGGCGCATTAAATCTTTGGTTAGAGCTGAAGAAAAATTTAACGGTAAAATTGTTAATTTTGTTTACGACTATTACAAAAAAAACGGTACTTTTCCTGTGGTGGCGGAAATTAAAAATCAACTTTCCAGATTCCGCGATTTAATTGCGTACAGAATTGTTATTTCTATGCCGAAGTGTCATTTAAAATCCGGCGACGACAGGGAAAAAATTGAACTGGAACATCTTTACGAAATTGCTCAGGTTTTGCCGGATTTTCTGGAAGAGAGGGGATTTTCTGCCGAGATTGTAAATTATTCTGGAAAAAAGGTTTCGCCTCTTATGGATGAAAATGCGGCTCCTTATTACAAAGATTACATTATGAACACAAGTCCTTCCGGGTACAAATCGCTTCACATTACTTTTTACGACAACAACGCCAGAAGTTTTATTGAAGTTCAGCTTCGTACAAAGGAAATGGACGATTATGCAGAAATAGGGGCTGGAAACCATCTTGGGTACGAAAAACGGCAGGAAGAAGAGAGAGCCAGACGAGGGGAAATTCCTGAAGGTCAGTGCGTTTATTTTGATGAGGCATTTGAAAGGGGAATTTTGCTGCAGAATCTTGATTTATCAAAAATTGATGTGAATATGTTTTCGGCAGTTAATTCCAGCCTTGTAAACGACGGGTGCGGTTTTTACAGGGGCAGGCTTATTTTGCCCTATGAGCATTTGTCAAGATTCCAGAATGACCAGATTGATTGAAAGAGTCTTGACTTGTTTCTTTAAAGTGTAAAGAATTGCGTTGTGAGGTATTTTTATGGATATGTCAGAAATTGATAAACTGCCTGTTGTGGAAAGGTTTAACAGGCGCGTTATTCTTAAGGTAAGTGAAATTATAAAAGTTGATGACCATCCTAATGGCAGTCTTTTGTATATTTTAACTTTAAATGTGGGAAACGGTGAAGAAAGACAGATTGTAAGTTCTATTCAGCCGTTTTATACAAAAGAGGAACTTCTGCACAAAAAAATTGTTCTTGTGTACAATCTTAAGCCTGCCAATTTCCGGGGCATAAGAAGTAACGGAATGCTTCTTGCAGCCAGTGATCCTTCTGTTACAGATAAAGAAACCTGCGAAGTTATTTTTGCTCCTCAGTTTGAAGCGGGAACTGTCCTTGAGCCGGAAGGTTTTTTGCCGCCGGAAGAAGATTTTTGTTATGTAAAGCCAGATAAATTTTTTGAAATGCCTCTTTATACAAAAGATGGTTTTGTAGAAATTGAGGGAAAGAAAATTGGTGCAGACGGAAAGTATTTAACAGTGGAAAAATACCTTAACGGTGAAGTAGGCTGATTTTAAGTATTTTTACGGAAAGAGAGGGATTCGAACCCTCGGTACCCTTTCGAGTACGCACGCCTTCCAAGCGTGGACCTTAAACCACTCGGACATCTTTCCAAACAATATCTGTATTTTATTTAAAAAAACTAAAAATTGCAAGGGAGCATATAAAAATTATGGAAGCGAAGGTTGCTGACTGAAGCAGCACGTAAGAAATTTTAGGAAATTTATAGAATTTTCAGTTCAATAATATTATATTTGAATTCGGTTCGGTAAATTTTTGTTTTTGATTTACCGTTATTTTATTTTAAGAGGTTTTAAAATGAAAAAATTTTTTGCAGTTTTATCCGTTCTTTTTGTAATGGGAACAACAAGTGTTTTTGCTTCTACAGGTATTGGTGCCCAGTTCGGTTCAAACTTAGGCAGCTCTATTGGCGGTAATGCAGCTCTTACTTTCAAATTAAATACAGTTCCATGTGTTTTTGCTGCTGACTTAGGATTCGGAAGTTCTTATTTTGCTGCTGGTCTTACAGCTGACTGGTGGGCTGCTAATCCAAAAATCGAAGGTTCATGGCGCTACTACTATGGTCTTGGTGTAGGCGGTTCCGTATATATTGCTGACGGTGGATTCGGTCATTTTTCTGTAGGTCCTCGTGCTGTATTGGGAACTAACATTTTTGTTCTTAAAGGTGCTTTGGAATTCTATCTTCAGGGTGCTTACCAGCCGCTGGTTGTTATTTCTGACGGCTTAAATTTTTCATGGTTCAATTTCCCTGTAGCAGCTGGTTTCCGTTTCTGGTTCTAGTTTGCTAAAAAACTTTTTTAATGCCGCGGGCTGCCCTCCAAAATTAAACTTTGGATGACAGTGCGCGGCATATTCTTTTTAAAGCTTCTTCCAGAATTTTTCTTGGAGTGGCAAGATTTATCCGCTGGAAATTTTTTCCTTCTGTGCCAAACATAATGCCGTCGTCCGGCCAGATTAAAAGTTTTGCTTGGTGCCGTGCATATTATGGAATTGTTAAGGGCTTCTTCCGATAAAGAGGCATATATTGTATGTACATTTTTGCTGAATACAATGTCCGAATGAATTTCATCGCTTATTACAGGTACATTGTGTTTAAGGCATATACTGGATATTTTTTCCAGCTCTGATTTTGTCCATACCCTGCCGCCGGGATTGTGGGGCGAACATAAAATAAAGAGTTTTACATTTTCTTCCGTTATTTTTTGTTCAAAGTCCGCAAAATTTATTTCGTAATGATTGTTTTTTAATTCCAGTGGGCTGTTTATGACTTTACGGTTTAAGCGTGCAATGGTGTTAAAAAACTGATTCATATTATCAAAACAAATACAGATGAAGCAGAAAGATTTATGAAATTACTTCCTCACACTTTAAAAAAGTTGGCAAGCAAGAAGAATAGAAATATTTTTGAAAAGAAACTTAAAGATATAAAAAGCTTACAAAAAGATTTTCCATTAGATTTTTCTAAAATTGAAGACAAAATCAAAGAGGTGGAGAATCAGGCGCCGATTTTCCACATAGTTCATTGTTCTAAATTCAATGCTTAAAACAAAACATGCTCTACGATAATTGTGTTTGTTGTGTCCGCGCTTTTTAACTAAAAAAATCGGAAGCCACTTATAAGGTCGAATATATTAAATTTCGTGGTTTTGAGAAATCTGCCTTGCGGCAGGGATAGTGGCGAAACCTTCGGCCTTTGTTAAGGCCTGCGGTGTCGCTTGCTAATTTTTTTTTCAAAAAAATTAGTTTATTTACCTGTGCGCAAAATGCGCACAGCCCTGCCACTGGCTTCGAAAGTTGAAACTTTCTTCAGCCCGCGGCAGGGATAGGAAGGGCGCCGGAGGCGTTCGGAAAAGCAGCGGCCTTTAGGCTGCTGTTTTTCAGAATGAAGCGAATAGCGGAACCCTGGATAGCCTGTTTTTTGCCATAGCGGAACGAAGTGGAGCGGAGCAAAAAGCCGCCCCCTAATTTTGAATTTCTGTGGTTAAGTTTTTCAGGTAAAGTTCTGTGAATATTTTTGGGGAATTTTTGTTCTGGTAGTAGATTCCGGCTTTAAAATAATTGGTGAGGTTCTGGTTTACGGTTTCTGGGAATTGGTGCTGGGCTTTTTGTTCGCTGTTTCTGTAGATTTTTAATATTTTTTTGTCTATTTCTATTTTTATGGTAACTTCCTGGTTTTGTTTTACTGTGCCTAAATTGTAACGGTGGGTCTGGCTGTCGGCTTTTGTAATTCCGTCTGATTGGTAATTGTTTACAACGGCTGTTATGATTCCGTTTTCGATTTCTATCCGGCAAAGGGGAGAATCTTTTGTTGTGCAGTGCATTAAAAATTGTCCGGCTGTAAATTTGGCATCGGTAAAGTCGGTGGTTGTAAAATAGAAGGTGTAGGACAGGGTTGCTTTATCGTTTAAAGTCCATTCTTTTTTGTGGCGTAATTCTGTTCGGACGGATGAGCCGTTGGGGGATTTTCCTAAATCGCTTGCATCAAGAGAAAACCTTATGTATTCTGCCCCCTTTTCGTTTTTGTAAAGTGAAAAATATTTTGATTTAAAATTTTCTGTAATGGGGGATGTTTTCATTCCTTCTTCTTTGCTGCCGCTGGGGTACTGCAAATTCCATTGGTCTGGTTCTGTAAAAAATGAATAGGGGGATTTTCGCCGGGCAAGTTCTTCTTCTGTGCAGTAGGATGTTGAAATTGAATAATTGTTCTGACGGTCGTTTGAAAAAGTTGTGCAGGATAAAAGGGCAAAGTTTACGAATAAAAGGGAAAGTATTTTTTTTGCCATAGCTGAAGTTTACAGGAAAAATTGTTTTTTTTAAAGGGAGCGGGGCGGGGGAAAAATCCAGTGTTTTTCAGATGTTTTTATGTTCTTACTTTTTTTAACATTTTTATTGAAGAAATCTAACATCACTTATCTAACATTCTTCCATAAAAGAACACATAAAAAAACAAAGTTGCATTTATTTATTTCGTGCGTTGCACTTCATAAACTTGGATTTCTCGCCATCCATGGCTTGCCGCTAACGCGGAGTTTTTATAGGAGGTTATATGAACAGAACAGTAAAAAGTATCTGTAAAAAGGCAGCGGGAATTGCGCTTGCATCCCTTGTGGCAGCGGGCGCGTTCGCACAGGAAATTGAAGGAACTCCGACTTGTAAGGGAACACCAAAATA
>CAMAFU010000031.1 GCA_945833725.1 uncultured Treponema sp. | reverse complement strand
CAATAATTTTTAGTATTACATAAAATTATAAAGGCAAAAACTTAAATTTCAAATGAAAAATAAAAAAAAGTTATTTTTATAGCAGATTCAACAGTTTATTTTATATGCTGTAAGTGTTGGTTTTTTTGCTTTTATTGGAAAATCGGGTAACATTCAAAACCAGAAGAACGGAGAAGGTCTCCTGTACCACCGTTTTTTTCTTCATCAACAACTACAAGAAAGTAAGTAGTGCCGCTGGGTCTTGTTTCTGTTGTAATGCGGGCATTAAAGCCTTTTTCCCTGGCCCTTTCTACTAAAAACTGTGCATTTTCTTTTTCTTTAAAAAGACCGAGCTGCTGACGGATAATTTTTTCTGCAGGTTCTGTTGTTTTTTCTGCTTGTTTTTCAGGAGAAGAATCTGTTACAGAAATTTCCGGCACACCTGATTGACTTCGGGGAACAAAAAGATAGAAAGGAGTTGGCATTGTTTGAATTTCCCCTTTAACAATGGCAGCTTCCGGCGAGTTGGGACAGTTTTTTTTTAGGGAATCGGCAAATTCGGTTTTTCCGGTAATATTCCACAATATTAAAAGAATTTTCGGAAGAACTGGCTTCATGGAACTTAAGGTGGTGTATGTCTGCAAAAGTAAAACAGCTTCCTCAGTTTCCGCAATATTTTCTGCTTTGCTCAAAATGCAGCACTGTTCATAAAGTTTTATAAGGGCAAGAATTTTTGGGTCAGAAGAATTGCGTACCGAGGAATTTAAATAATTTTGTGCAGTCTGCCAGTCGCCCATATTCAAGGCACAGCGGACGGCATCCAGCACAAGGGTTTCGTTGGATTTTTTTGGCATTTCTTTAGCATTGCCGCCAGCTATGGATGCCGCCTTTACATAGGAATCTATAGCCTTTGCATAAAGCCCCTGTTGTTCCTGCAAACTTCCGTAAAAAATAAGGAGGGCGCGTTTTTCGGCAGGAGAAGTTATTTCTGGAATAGATTTGCTTATATATGAAACAGACTGCTCCAAAGAATCTTTAGAGGCGGCTTCTTTTATAACAGAATATGCAGAAACAGCTTTTTCTTCCGAAAAAAGTTGATGGGAAATTAAAGCGAATAAAGATGCAGCGGCAAAAGTCAGGAATTTATTCATTTTTATTTTCTTGTTTTTCGGTTTTTTCCTGCGAATTTATTTTTGGAACAGAATTTTCGTTTTTTATTTCTTTTACCGGTCGTTTTATTTTAAAATCGAAAATCGTTTTTTCTTCGGAGCGGGAGGCAGATTTTTCTGATTCCTTTTTTGCCTTTTCTGCAAGCTGGCGGGATTTTTCCTGTTCCCGAATCTTTGCTTTTTCTGCTTTTGCGGCAGATTTATTTTCGCTGGCAATAAGTTTTTCGGAAGCCTGAAGAATCTGTTCTTTTGTCATTTTCTTTTTAAAGAGGGTAAAGGGCAGTGTAACAAGAATTCCTGCCAGAAAAGAAACCATAAGGGCAAGAAACACGGAAATGTTTTCAAAGTTGTGGAATATAAGATTTATATTGCATTTATTTTCCAGATTAAAACCGCAGAATACGGTAACAAGTACAAGAATGATTATGGTTCCAATAAGTTTAAATGGCATAAAAACCTCCACCGTGGTGCTTTATTCTAAAATTTATTGTTTTTTTCGTCTATAAAAACAATAAGGCTTCCAGTTGCAGATGGCAGGGCAAAAACAATCTGCTTTACTGAACAAGTTCGCCTTTAAAAGTGTTGCCGTTTAAAGCTGTAAGGCGGACTTTTACAAATGAGCCTATAAGATTTTTATCGGCTTTAAAGGCAACCCGCTCATTCTGCTCTGTTTTGCCCAAAAGTTCCCTTTCATCGTCGCGGCTTACAATGTCTGCCAGAACTGTAATTGTTTCGCCAATGCGTTTTTCCATTACTTCGGTGGTGTGCTTTAACTGAAGATTTATGATTTTCTGCAGCCGTTCCTTTTTAATTTTAAGGTCAATTTGATCCGGGAATGTTGCAGCCGGAGTACCTTCTCTGGGATTGTAATAATACATAAAGGCACTTTCAAATTTAACTTCTTCCATAAGGGAAAGAATATCGTTGAACTGTTCTTCAGTTTCCCCCGGAAAACCTGTCATTAAGTCTGTTACAAGCTGAACACCCGGCAGTTCTTTCCGTAACTTTTTAACAAGGTCCAAAAATTCTTCCCTTGTATTTTTGCGGTTCATTCTGCGTAAAATTTCTGTATTTCCGTGCTGGGCTGCAATGTGAAAGCCGTTGCATATACGAGGTTGTTCTTTAATAACCTGAATAAGCTTGTCGCTAAAATCATTAGGGTTTGAAGATTCAAAACGAATCCACCTGATTGGAGAGTTAGTTTTTTCAAGATGAATGCAAATATGTTTTAGCAAATCAGGGAAATCTACATATTCATTATCTTTTCCCGAAACAGGACTTTTATAGGCGTTTACATTTTGTCCTAAAAGTGTAATTTCTTTAACGCCTCTTCCAGAAAGAAAATCAATTTCAGAAATAATCTGTTCTTCTGGTCTGCTTACTTCCCGCCCACGAACATAAGGAACAATACAGTAAGTACAAAAATTGTTGCAGCCGTGCATAATTGGAACAAAACTACTGAAAGATTCTTCTTCGTAACTGATTTTCGGAAAAGTATAAACAGCCTCCTCAGGAATTTCAAAAGGCTGGCGAGATTCTTCCATAGCAGAAATAATGTCGCCAAATTTATATTTACCGAAAGTTCCCACAGCAAAATCAATTACAGGAAAATCTTTTTTTACGGAATCCAAAAGCCTTTCTGCCATACAGCCCATTAAAATAACATAAAAAGGAACAACTCCGTTTTTTTCTACAAACCGTACAGCTTCCTGCATTTCTTCCAGTCTGGTTTTAGCCCCATTTTCTTTATGACGGATTTTTTTTACCCCGGAATAATAACCCAGCCTGCCAAAAATTCTGTTTTCTGCAGTGCCCCGAACAGAACAAGTGTTAATTACAACAGCATTTGCAGTTTCCGGATTTTCTGAACGCTGCCACCCACGACTTAAAAAAAGCTGTTCAACAGCAGCTGATTCTGCAATGTTCATTTCGCAGCCGTAAGTTTCAAAAAAATATTTCATCATAAAAAACTCCAAAAAAAAGGGCGTGCCCCTTCGGGTCGCTATGTACGCGGTTCGCTACCGCTCATTGCCGAAATGTTTTCGGCAACGCCTTCGGCGCCGCTCCCAGCGCTCACGCAGGAATTTCCGTATTCGGCACAGGCGTATGCATTGTGAAAGTGAATTGACTCTTCCGTTTCGGCTTCTACATTAAACCATTTAAAATTCATTTTTTTAAGACCAATATAAACTTCCCGCACAACATCTTCTACAAACCGGGGATTATCGTAGGCATGTTCCGTAACATATTTTTCGTCCTGCCGCTTTAAAACGGAATACAATGCCGTTGAAGCACAGTTTTCTATAGTGGTTATAATGTCTTCAATCCAGAAAAAATGGGAATAAAGAACTTTTACTTTTACAAACCCCCGCTGATTGTGTGCTCCGTAGTCGGAAATTGCCTTTGAACAGGGGCAAAGGGTTGCCACAGGAACTTTTACCGAAATAAAGAATTTTTGTACGGGGGCGTTGCGGGGGTGTCCCCCGCTGGAAGGGGTAGCGGCCAACAAAGTGGACGCGCAGGGGAAGACTTTCCCCTCCTTTGGAATAAAACATTCTCCTTCGTAAGTGCATAAATATTCCATGTAGCCTTCTGATTTTGAAACTGGGGCTGTTTTTTTTATGAAATAAGGAAATGTTATTTTGCCAAAAGACCGTTCTGCTTCTAGTTTTGTGCGTATTTCTTCCAGCATATCCAAAAAATTGTTCATGGAAATGTCGGAATGATATTTATGGAAAACTTCGATAAAACGGCTCATGTGGGTGCCTTTAAAATTGTGAGGCAAATTTACAAACAGGTTTACTGTGGCCGTTGTATTTTGAGTTTTATTGTTTTTATCCAGAACTTGAACGGGATAGCGGACATTTTTTACCCCCACTTTCTGCAGGGGAATTTCTCTTGTGTCCGGTGTATTCTGTATGTCCAGCATTAATTGTTTTCCAAGGAATTTTCGGCGGCTTCCAGAGTGTTGTACATAAGCATGGCAATAGTCATTGGACCAACTCCCCCTGGAACCGGTGTAATGTAACCTGCTGTTTCTTTTAAGTCGTCAAAATCGCAGTCACCAATAAGGCGGAATCCTGATTTTTTTGTGGAATCTGGAATGCGGTTTACACCAACATCAATTATGGCGGCTCCAGGCTTTATCATTCCGGCTGTAAGGGTGTGGGGATGACCTGAAGCAACAACGATTATATCTGCCTGAAGTGTTATATCTTTAAGGTTTTTTGTGCCTGTATGACATATTGTAACGGTGCAGTTTGTTTCCCGGCGGGCAAGAAGAAGGGCGGCAGGTTTTCCTACAATGTTGGAGCGGCCTATTACAACAGCATGTTTTCCTGAAGTTTCAATTCCCATTCGTTCAAGAAGAACAATTATTCCGTGAGGTGTGCATGGAAGAAAGGCTTTTTTTCCGATTACAAGGTTTCCTACATTTACGGGGTGAAAACCGTCTACATCTTTTTCCGGGGAAATGGCCATAATTATTTTGTCTTCGTTAATGTGTTTTGGAAGCGGCAGCTGTACGAGAATGCCGTGAACAGTTTTGTCTTCGTTTAATTTGCGGATTAAGGACAAAAGTTCTTCTTCTGAGGTTGATTCCGGGAGTTCTACAGATTTATCGAGCATGCCGGCTTCGGCCAGAGCTTTACGCTTGCCGGTAACATAACTTACGGAAGCAGGATTTTCTCCTACAAGGATAACGGCAAGACAAGGTGTAATTCCCTTTTCTTTTAAGGCTGCAACTTTTGCTGCAACTCCTGACCTTACATCTAAAGCAATCTGTTTACCATCAATTATTGCTGCGGACATGTTTCCTCCTATAAAAACACCGCGTTAGCGGCGAGCCATGGATGGCGAGAATCCAAGTTTATGAAGTGCAACGCACGAAATAAACTTGTGTGATAAAAATTACATGGATGTAATTTTTATCATGCCTCCTATAAAAACACCGTGTTAGCGGTGAGAAATAAGCGGTACAGCGGAAATTTTATTTTGACTTTTATGCCGGCTGTAACTTTTAAAAATAAGTTGTGTTTTTTTTGAAGTAACCGTTTTTGGCAATGCTGATTTTTTGCGGCGTTTATTGATAATATTGTTTATAAAAGGTAATATTTTCAATAAATTCCGGTGTTTGTGCCGGCGGTTACCTTGTTCCGAGAATTATAGTTTTTTTTATGTAAAAATTCTATTCATTACAATAAAAAGTGAGGACTTGATGAAAAAAATATTTGTGTTTTTTTGCATGGCATTCCTATTGACATTCGGTGCGTTTTCCGAAGGTTCAGAAGAATCAGAAGTAAACAGGGAGCAGGATTACGCTCTTCGTATGAATGAACCGGGGGATCAGTACATAAATATTGGGCTTATGGTTACTTTTCCGTTAAATTTCGGCGGCAATTTTCCGCTGTACAGGGATGGTAAACTTTCTACTGGCGGTGCCGGAACTTTAGGTTATCACCGTTTTCTTAATTCATGGTTCAGCGTTGGAATAGACATAAGTTTTGGTTACCATCCTACAATTCAGCACAATATGTTTACTTATGTTCCATTTACACTGTGTGCAACTGTTCAACCTTCCTGGAGAAAATTTGAATTCCCTATTACTTTAGGCGTAGGAGCTGCCGTTGAAACTTACCTCAGCAGCACTTATTTTCCGGGGCTTGTGCTAAAGCCTCAGGCAGGAGTTTTTTATAGAATCAACCCAAGCTGGTCTTTTGGAGTCAGGGGCGATTTTATGATTCTTCCTCAGTGGTACAGCAACTCTGATTACAACTATACAGGAATGTTTGCTTCCGGCATGATTTCTGCCCGCTATCACTTTTAATAAAAATCGAGGACTATATGAAAAAATTTTTTATATCATCATTTGCTGTTTTTGTACTTTCCCTTTTTATGTCGTGTCAGGGAGTAATTTTCGACGAAATAAATAAGGAAGTTGCTTTGGAAGGTTCTGATATAAGCGGCGAAGTTTTGTCTATTGCAAGATTCACAGATTCTGAAAACAAAGAATTTATTTTTGTTGCCTGCGGAACGGTGTTTAAAAAAAATGTGGATTCTGCAGCAAAGGGAACACCTTCTTCAAGTAAGGGAAATTGGATTGGAGAAAAAAAAGGGGAAGAAGAGGATTGGGTTACTTACGAAGGTTATATGTCTTCGATAATTTCCAACAACAAAAAAGAACTTTATGCCTTAAGTTTTGATATTCAGTCTGTAGACAGCGAAGGAGAAAATCTGCCTCAAAGTTATACACTTTTCTGGTCTAGTGATGAGGCAAAATCTTGGAACACCGTAAAATACAGCGATGGAAGCGAAGTAAAAGTTGTTACAAGCGGAACATCTATTGGAGCAGACGGTGTAAGATGCCTTTTTGGAACAAACGCACCTCAGCTTGCTCATCGGCGGGCTTTTTTTACTGCGCCTGGTAAATATTACGATACCGAAGAAGAAAAAGAAAAAGACGGCTTTAATGTTTACATGCTGGAAGGTGGAGTTGCCACCAGACTTGATTCTGTAATTGACAGTGAACTTCCTGTAGACGGAGAAAAAAGCGAAATTGCGGCCAGCAAATATAAATATATAAGTGCTGCATATCTTAAAGACACAGACACAGACACAGGCAAATATTACTTTTCAACAGATACGACAATGACAACAAACGAAACATATAATACAGAGGCAACATGCATTTATTCCGGTGCTGATACAAATTTAAAATACAGAATGGCTTCCGATACAGAATACAAAACTGCCAGATCGGAAATGTCTTCCATTTTATCTATTGCATGCCAGAGCGACTGTCTTCTTATAGGAACAGAAAGCGGAATTCAAAAAATACTTCTTGATAAGGAGGGTAAACCTGGAAGCACTGGAACTCTTCTTTACAACGCCGGTTCTGCCCTTTCTTCATATTACGAAATTCACAATGTTTTTGCTGTTGATCCTTCCAAGCCTGATGGTACAGGCGATTTGTATGCAACTCTTACAGTCAAAGGAAACCCATCAAATTCAAATGCGTCTACAAAAAATGAAGGCTTGTGGGCATTTTACAAATTCAGGGAACACTGGAATAAAGAATAGATTTTTTCTGCGAAGGAAAAATAAAAATTGAGTGATTTGTTTTCTGCTGCAAAACCCCAGAAAGAGCCTCTTGCCGCCCGGCTTCGCCCGCGTAATCTTGATGAATATGTTGGTCAGGATCATATTGTGGGGAAGGGGCGTCTTTTACGACGGGCAATTTCTGCAGACCAGTTAACATCCGTTATTTTTTACGGCCCGCCAGGATGCGGAAAAACTACGCTGGCAAGGGTAATTGCAAATCATACTTCTTCAAATTTTATTACCCTTAATGCTGTTTTAACTGGTGTGCAGGATATACGCAATTCAATAAAAAAGGCAGAAGATTATTATCATCTATATAATAGAAGAACAATTCTTTTTGTTGATGAGGTGCACCGCTGGAATAAAGCACAGCAAGATGCCCTTTTGCCCTGGGTAGAAAACGGAACAATAATTCTTATTGGAGCAACAACAGAAAATCCTTTTTTTGAAGTAAATAAAGCCCTTGTTTCCAGAAGCCGGGTTTTTCAATTAAAACCACTTACAAAAGACGATTTAATGAAGGCTGCAAACATTGCCCTTAACGATTCGGAACGGGGGTACGGTCATTATGCAGTTGAATTTGAAAAAGGTGCTTTGGAACATTTAATAGACACAGCCAACGGAGATGCCCGCTCTCTTCTTAATGCACTGGAACTGGCTGTGGAAACTACGCCGGAAAAATGGGCACCAAACGAAGAGCCACCTGTTCCTGCATGGGGAACAAAAATATATATTTCAAAAGAAACGGCAGAAGAGTCGATTCAAAAAAAAGTTGTTCTTTACGACAGAGATGGAGATTATCATTACGATATTATTTCTGCATTTATAAAGTCGTTGCGGGGGCGCGACCCTGATGCGGCAATGTACTGGCTGGCACGGATGATTCGCGCAGGAGAAGATCCTCATTTTATTTTCAGGCGGATGCTTATAAGTGCTTCTGAAGACACAGGGCTTGCAGACCCGGCAGCAGTAGGTGTGGTAGAAAGTTGTGCGGCAGCCTTTGACAGGGTAGGTCTTCCGGAAGGAAGGTATCATCTGGCACAGGCGGCACTTTACCTTGCAACGGCTCCAAAATCCAATTCCTGCATGGCGTTTTTTGATGCACTTAGTGCTGTAGAAAAAGAAGACTGGGAAGTGCCTAATCACCTTAGAGATGGAAATAGAGATGCAGAAGGTTTTGGTCATGGAGACGGATATCTTTATCCGCATGCTTACAGGGATCATTGGGTTGCCCAGCAATATTTGCCAAAAGAGCTTGCCGGCCGTGTTTTTTATACACCGTCGAATCAAGGATACGAAGGCAAAATTAAAGATGAAGTATTGAGCCGCCGGGAAATTCAAATTTCGGCACTGCTGCAGGAAGAAAGTCCCCAGCCTCCTGAAACAGAAGCAACTTGCGGAATGCATCCTCTTCCTCACTTTGCATCAGATTTTAACAACCCGATAGGTGAATGGTGGATAAATAAAAAATTCAACATTAATACTTCCGTAAAAAAAGAAAATCTTACCTTTACGCCAGAAAATTCCAGAAAAGAAACGGCACTGGACAGAGCAGATAAATCCTGGAGAAGCCGGCTTGATTCAAACAAAGCAGAAATTCTTACTACAATACGAAATGCCATGATTCAGCTGGGAAATTTAAAACGGCATACAAGAAGTTTAATCTGGAATGCAGATGACGGTCTTTTATTGTGGGAAGTAAGCAGAAAAACTCCCGAAGGCGTTACGGCAGGACTTTGCAGCAGCCAGAGGGGACTTGAAATTTTAGAGCAGTACAGCAGAACTCTGGACGATTTAGACAGACCAGTTCTGCTTTTACGGCCGGAAACAAAAGAAAATTACCTTAGCGACGAAGATTTTGAACATGTTCTGGAAAATTACCTTGAAAAAGGAATAGTTTTTGACAGAATCTTTTTCCGGGATCCGTTTAACTGTCAGGATAGCGCCGATGTTCTGGCCTATGCCTTAAAAAACCTGCCGCCTGCCCTTTTAACGGAAGAAACGGAAATTGTTTTGAGTCAGAGAATACCTTCAAAAGGTCAGCGTATTTGGGAAGTTGTATATAATCAGATTCTTACAGAAAATAACCGCAGCATTTTTGATACAATTCTTTCGAAAATGAAACGGTGCGAAAATGAATTTTTTGAAGACCGCGAAAATCCGCTGTTTTCCTGGAACGAAAAAACTTTGGAAGATACTTTTACAAAACATGGATTTAAGGTTACAGGAGCTTCCAAAACAATTACAGAAAAAAGGCGTCTTACAGAAACAGAAATAAACCGCTGGTTCGACAGGGAAAATTCTTCTTACGGGGCGGCAATTTACAGTGCCCTTGGCGGCGAAGACATGGCAAAAATAAAAAATCTTCTTCTTACAGCCAAAGAAAATAGGCTTTTTAACTGGAGTACTACAATTGAATTTTTAACAGTTTCTGTGGTAAAGTAACTGGACTGTGTAATAATCTGCGTGTTGTCCTGCAATAAAAAATCAGGATGGCAGTACTTTTTTAACAGCCGTTTAGAATCATAAATGGGAGCATTTAAATGAATTTTATTTTTTTAGGCCCACCGGGAGCAGGTAAAGGTACATTGGCAAAGGAAGCTGCAAAGGCTTACGGTATTCCTCACATTTCCACAGGCGATATTTTCCGTGAAAATATCAAAAACCAGACAGAACTGGGAAAAAAGGCAAAGGCAATAATTGATGCCGGCGGTCTTGTAAGCGATGAAATTACCATTGGACTTGTAAAAGACCGTCTTGCCCAGAAAGATACAGAAAACGGCTATATTTTGGACGGATTCCCAAGAACAATTCCACAGGCAGAAGCTCTTGAAACATTTGCAAAAATTGATGCAGCCGTAAACTTTGACATAGCCGACAATGCAGTTGTAGAGCGTCTGGGCGGCCGTGTATGCTGTAAAGAATGTGGACAGATGTTCCACAAAAAATTCAATCCGCCTAAAACAGAAGGTAAATGCGATGTTTGCGGAGGAGAACTTTATACAAGAGACGACGACAAAGAAGAATCCATCGTTCACCGTCTTGAAGTATACCGCCAGTCAACTTCCCCGCTTATCGACTTTTACAAAAACAAAGGCAATCTTGTAAATATCGATGCCCGCCCGGCTCCAGAAAAAGTGCTGGAAGAATTCAAAGAAAAATTTCCGGCAAAGTAAAATCCGCAAAATGTGCATGTCCTTTCCGCAATCCTCGAAAACTGAAGTTTTCTGCGGTTGCGGCAAGGATACACCTGTGCCACAAGGTGCAAATGTCAATAATTTCCAAAATGTGCCCTGTGTCTAACCTGCGAGCTTACAGCGGCAAGGATAGGAGCCACGCGCAGCGTCCTTAACGCCGGGCTTTAGACTGGTGTTAAGGATGGAGCGAATAGCGGAATGGCGCATAGCCTGGTTTTGCGGAATGAAAATGCAGCAAAAGCCGCCCAAAAAAAACAAGGAATGAAGAATGTCTTTAAACTGTAACGAAATAGACATTGTGCTTGAAGAACTTAATTTAGCAGGAACTTTCATACAGGAAATTGTTCAGCCTTCTTACGATACACTGGCTCTTTATACATACCGCCCCGGAGAGCCAAAAACAGTTTTTATAAGCCTTACACCGGGAAGCTGCCGAATACACGAAGTCCGGCGGAAAATTCCCAAAAACGAAAAACCACTCAGATTTAACGAAATCCTCCGTTCACGCATAAAAGGCGGTCGCATAACGGAATGTGTTCAGCTGGAAAAAAACAGAATAATAAAAATCAGAATAAAAAAAGATTCCCCCATACTTGTAATGCCCCCTGCCAAAGAAAAACTCGCCGGCAAAAAAAAAGAAATTTCTGAACAGGAAGAGGACGAATTTTATCTTTACATAAGATTATGGTCGAATGCAGGAAATATTTTTCTGTGCAGCAGCAAAAATATAATTCTCGATAGTTTCTATCGCCGCCCGAACAAAAACGAAACTACAGGACAGGTTTTACAACTGCCGGAAAAAAACGCAGAACTTTCCGACGAAGAAATTCAA
The DNA here is from genome assembly GCA_945833725.1 of uncultured Treponema sp. Classification (GTDB taxonomy): domain Bacteria; phylum Spirochaetota; class Spirochaetia; order Treponematales; family Treponemataceae; genus Treponema_D. Next base: position 2,048 of record CAMAFU010000031.1, on the reverse strand, counting down.
AAAAAATTTCCGCCCCGAACTTTTAACGAAATTGAAAGCGGTACCGGGAGCGAAAAACCCCTTACATACAGCGAAAAAGTAGACATATATTACAGCCGGAACATAGCCGCAAACTCCCTTACAGCCCTTCTGGAACAGGCAGAAAAATGGTACAACAGCCACCACAGCCGCCAAAGTGCAGCCCTTGCCCGACTGGAAGAAAAAAAATCAACTTTTCAAAATGCAGAACAATGGAAGCATCAGGGCGATTTAATTTTAACAAATGCCCATCTTTTAAAAAATGCAGGTAGCAGTGGATTTCTGGAAGTAGAAGATTACGAAAGTGGAAAAACAGTCTGCATAAAAATAAATCCTTCAAAAACACCGCAGGAAAACGCCTGGGAATATTACGAAATTTACAAAAAACAGAAAAACGGACTTTCCCAGCTGGAACAGGACATAAACCATGCAAAAAAAGCATTGGAAGAACTGGACGAAAAGTATGCAAAACTCATACAGGAAAAAAATCCCGTAAAACTGGAACAGGTTTTAAGAAAAATACAAAAACCCCGCCAGCAGGAAAAAGACGACAGACCTGGATTATCGTACACAGTAAAAGACTGGACAATTTTTGTGGGCAGAGATTCTTCTGAAAACGATGAACTGCTTCGTCATTATGTAAAAGGCAACGACATGTGGTTTCATACAAGAGATTTTCCCGGAGGCTATGTATTTGTAAAAAGCCGTACAGGAAAAACAATTCCACTGGAAATAATGCTTTTGGCTGGAAATCTGGCACTGTATCATTCAAAAGGCCGCAAAAACGGACAGGCTGACCTTTATTACACACAGGTAAAATATCTGCGCCGGGCAAAAAACGGACCGAAAGGACTGGTGCTTCCAACAAACGAAAAAAACCTCCACATAAAATTGGACACATCCATACTAAAAAGCCTTGATAATTAAGGATTGGAGCATATTTTACTCTAAAAAGATATTTTTCCGGCACGGCAGAAATTTCTCAAAAACCCGCTCTTGCTCTCAGGTTCGCAACGATCGGGGCTAGGATAAGCCGTCACCGTTTCTTTTTCAAAAAACAAAATTTTCCCTTCAAAAAATGTCTGAAAATGATTTTCGGCGGATATATATATAACGACAGGTTTACGAAAAAAATCGTAAAAAATCAGCGGAGAAAATCATGGAAAAACGAAAAACGACAAAGAACTTAACGCCCGAAGAAAAATGGGAAAGAGCAGATTTAACAGATACATTTATCTTTTACAAAGTAATGACCGAAAATCCTGATGCTTGCCGAAGGCTTTTGGAAACGCTTCTGCACATAGCAATCCAAAAAATCGAAATTCTGGGAGAAGAATCTTTTGGAATTGATTCGGATTCTAAAGGTATAAGACTTGATGTATACGCAAAAGACGAAAAAAGAGTGTTCGATGTAGAAATGCAGGTAACAGACACAAAAGAACTTCCAGAAAGAGCCCGGTATTATCAGGGCGTTATGGATGTAGACCAACTGAAATCTGGAGAACCTTACAGGGCATTAAAGGAGTCTCATGTAATATTTATTTGCATGAAAGACATCTTTAAAAAAGGTTTTGCCCACTACACTTTCGAAAATATCTGTCTTGAAGATACAAAAATAAAACTTGGGGACAGGAGCGTAAAACACTTTTTTGCAGCAGAAAACTATGATAAAATCAAAGACGACATAGAACTTAGGGCGTTCCTTAAAATGCTTGAAACAGGCAAAACAGAAGACACTTACACAAAACAACTGGAACGATTCATAAAAAAAGCAAAGCAAAATGCACAGACCAGGAGGCTATATATGGAGTGGGACAGAGCACTAAACTACGCCAGAGAAACCGGCTACGATTCTGGTTATGGGACAGGTTACGACACTGGTTATGGAACTGGTTATGGGACAGGTTATGGGACAGGTTATGATTCTGGCTATGGAACAGGTTACGATTCTGGCTATGGAACTGGTTACGATACCGGCTTGCAGAAGAAAGCTTTTGATGCAGCAGAAAACCTTATTCGTGCGGGGCTTG
>CAMAFU010000030.1 GCA_945833725.1 uncultured Treponema sp. | reverse complement strand
TAAAAACAGGATTAGAATTTGAGCCGTGGGATTGGGGCAGTGTAAAAGGCGGTTTTAATGTTGGTCTTGAAATGTCGCCTATGATTGTAAAGCAGCACGAAGGTTCAAACGATGTTTCCAGCGGACTTAGCGATGGCTTCAGTTCTCTTTTTAATATTATTAAATTGAATTTGGGATTCAACTGCTATTTACCTTTTTAATTTTAAGCAGATTCTACAGGCAGGGAGTCTTGAGTTTGTATCTTCTTGAAAAAAGAAAATTGCTTTTATATACTAGGTAAGTAGGTTTATTATGATAGTATCAACACGCGGTCGTTATGCTCTCCGGGTTATGTTAGATTTGGTTGAGCATCAAACAGAAGAAAGAATTCCTCTTAAAGACATTTCAGAAAGGCAGGAAGTGTCGCAAAAATATCTGGAATCTATAATGACTCTTTTATCAAAAAACAATTTGGTGGATGCAATTCACGGCAAACGGGGCGGCTATAAGCTTAACAGAAAGCCAGAAGAATACCCTGTAGGCGAGATTTTGCGGCTTACGGAAGGAAGTCTTGCACCTGTTGCCTGTCTTGAAAACGGAAGTGTAAACTGTGAACGCTCTGCCCATTGTAAGACTCTTCCTATGTGGACAAAACTAGATAAGCTTATAAACGAATTTTTTGATTCAATTACACTGGCCGATTTAATAAGCTGAAAACTTGGAGAACAAAATGGAATATATTGCTCAGGAAAGTCCGAAAGCCGGAGATACTGTTGTTGTTGGTATGTCTGGAGGAGTTGATTCGACTTTAACTGCCTGGCTTTTAAAACAGAAAGGCTGCAATGTTATTGGCGTTACAATGTCTGTTTGGGACGGTAAACTTCCCGAAATAAAAGGCGATAAACCTATTCACGAATCCTGTTATGGGCCTGGTGAAGAAGAAAATATCGAAGAATGTAAAAAATTCTGTCTTTCTCAGGGAATTGAGTACCATGTTATTGATGTAAAAGATGCGTATCAGAAAGAAGTTTTGGAATATTTTAAAAGCGAATACCGTTCAGGACGCACGCCGAATCCGTGTATCAGGTGTAATCGTTTTATAAAGTTCGGTGCCCTTCTTGCGGGAATAAAAAAACTCAACATTGAATATGATTATTTTTGTACCGGTCATTATGCAAAAATAGTTCGTCCAGATACAGGTCTTTTTGGTACGGAAACAAGACCGTTTATGATTGCCGGTGCTGTTGATTCAACAAAAGACCAGACATATTTTCTTTACAGAATTCCTTCTGAAGTTCTGGAAAAGGTAAGGTTTCCGCTGGCATCCCTTAAAAAATCTCAGGTGTTTGAACTGGCAGAACAGGCAGGTTTGGAAGCAGCTTCCAGAGAAGAAAGTCAGGATTTTATTGGTCCTGAATATTTTGATGCAATTTTTTCGGATAAGCCTGGAATTCCCGGAGATATAATTGATTTGGACGGTCATGTTTTGGGAAAGCACCGGGGAATTGAACATTATACGATTGGTCAGCGTAAAGGTCTTGGAATTGCTTTAAGTTATCCGGCTTATGTGCAGGCCATTGACGCTCAAAAAAATCTTGTTGTGCTTGCTCCGGCAGAAGCTCTTTATTCAGATGCCTTGATTGCCGACGATTTTGTGTGGCCGGGAAACATTGAACCGCCGGATACTTTTGAAGCTCTTGTAAAAATCCGGCTGGCGAGCCGTCCTGTGCCGGTAACGGTTGAACGGTATATTCCTGATGAAAATGATACGGAAAAATACACTGGAACTCCATGGAAAATTACTTTTCATGAAAAACAGAAGGCTGTTGCTCCTGGACAATCTGCTGTTCTTTACAAAGACGGCATAATTCGCGGCGGAGGAATAATTGCAAAAGCCTGCCGCATCCCCGTGAGCGCTGGGAGACCCGCCGAAGGGCGTTCGACGCAGAATGCGGCGAATGGAGCGTTAGCGGAAGGTCGGACATAGCGACCCGAAATGAAGCCGGCAAAGGCGGCGGAATGCAGGGGCACGGCCTTATGGAATTTTATTCTTTTTTGAGGCATAATATTCTTATGAACAAAACCGTAAAAATTCTTTTGGGATGCTGTCTGGGGCTTTTTGCTGCTGTAGTTGTTTATTTTCTTGCAATTTATTTTGTTCTTTTCAGGCCGAATTTTACTAATTCCCGGGGAGAACGGACGGCCGAAAGCGAAACCGTGTTCTTTAATGGTAAGGAAAATTACGAAAAACATCTTGCCGATGCAAAGTGGCTTAACGAAACGGCTGGTGACAGGCTGGAAATATCTTCTTTTGACGGTCTTAAACTTAAAGCCATTTATCTTGAGGCGGAAAGGGACTGTCAGGGTACTGTTCTTTTAATGCATGGTTTTAAGTCTGGGCCTGTCAGGGAATTTGCAACTTTGGCCAGGCTTTTTCATGAAATGAACTTTAATGTTGTTCTTCCTTTTCAGCGGGCTCACGGCGAAAGTGAAGGCAGTCTTATTACTTTTGGAATAAAGGAACGGTTTGATTGTCGGGATTGGATTAAAAAAATCAACTCTCTTTACGGCGAAGACTTTCCTGTTTTTGTTGGCGGTATAAGCATGGGCTGTGCTACGGTTACAATGTCCTGCGGGTTCGATTATCCTGAAAATGTCCGGGGATTTATTGCTGACTGTGGTTTTACTTCTCCATGGGAAATTACCTGGTGGACCGCAACAAAGTTAATGAACATTCCAGATTTTCTGGCAACTATTTTTGTTAATTCCATGGATTTTATAGGAAGGGTTTTCTTTGACTATCCTTTAAAAGGCTTTTCTTCTTTTGAAGGTCTTTCAACTTGCAGCAGACCTGTTTTGTTTATTTCGGGTACGGACGACTGGACTGTTCCCTGCGAAATGACTGTAAATAATTTTTTATTTTACAAAAATATTCAGCCGGATAATGCGGAACTTCTTCTTGTTGAAGGCGCCCCTCACGCCATAAGTTATATGTACGACAGTGAACGGTACAACAATGCCGTAGTAAATTTTATTTCTAAAAATAAATAAAACTTTTTTAGTTTGCGTTGCAGATTTTTGCCGGCGGTTTTTCTTGAACTGTGACGGCGTATTATAAAAACATTATTCCTTGCTTTGTAAGGGTGTTGACTGGAGATTTTATGCTTGAATTAAAAATATCACCGGATTCTCCGGGGATTATTACTCAAACCTTTAAAAAAATAAATGATTTGGTAAGGAGCGGAACTATAGACAGTGATACTCCTGTTAGAATTGTTTTAATGCCGGGGGTTTATCAGGGAACAATTTCTTACAACCTGCCGAATCCGCTTATTATGCAGACTCCTGCTGGAACTAAACCGGAAGACTGCCTTATTTGTGCCGAAAATTGCGAAGCGTTCCATAAAGATACAGAAAACCGTGCCGTATTTGTAATTGGAATGGGTGCTACAGATGTTACCCTTAAAGGTTTTTCCATTGAAAATACGCACATAAAAACTTCTGATGATGCGGCTTTGGGGAATCAGGCAGAAGCCCTTTGCTTCCATAATCAGTCGGGAAGCCTTTTATGCCAGAACATGCGGTTTATAAGCCGGCAGGATACTATTCATGTAAAGGGATTCAGTTGTTTTGAAGAATGTTATGTTACTGGTGATGTAGATTTTATTTGGGGATACTGCGATACAAGCATTTTCCAGAACTGTCACATTCACACCAGAGAAGACAACCGGGGCGGAGTAAGAAATGCTTATGTTCTTCAAAGCAGGGCGTTAAATTCGCGGCCGGGATTTATTTTTCTGGACTGTGTATTTACGGCTGACAAAAGGCCGGAGGGAAGCAGAATATGGGTTGGACGGAGCCAGGGAACAGGCAGCGAAAAAAGTCCAGACAGGTGGGATTCCATTGCTCTTATTAACTGTACTTTGGATGAAAATTACGAAAGCGAACTTTGGACCGACGAAAACGGAACAAAAGCTGTTTTTCCGCAAAAAGGTTCTAAAGAAACTGGCTGGAGGGAATTTGGCACAATGCGTAAACTTAAAGACGGCTCTGTTGTTGAAGATTCCATAACAGGCCGCAATCAGCACGGTTATATAATGACTTTGCAGGAGGCCGAAGAACTCCGTAAGGAATTTGCCGTATAACGCTGTCTTTTTTTACTTTGTAGAGGTTATATTCAATAAATTAAAAAATAAAGTTAAAATAAAAGAAACTTTTTGAAATTACAATGCTTAAGGTTTAAGCTGAATTTTTTTGACAGGATACAAAAATGAAACAATTTAATCTTTCTGAATTTGGTGCAGTGGGCGATGGAAAATTTGACTGTTCCGCTTCTTTTAAATCGGCTTTTAATAAGATTGCTGAAGTTGGCGGCGGAAAACTTGTTGTTGAAAAAGGTGTTTGGCTTACGGGGCCTATAGATATTCCTTCGGATACAACTGTTGAACTTCTGGAAGGAGCAGAAATTTCTTTCCTTACGGATCCTAACCTTTATCCTCCGGCATTTACCCGGTGGGAAGGCGTTGAATGTTACGCAATGCACGCTCTTGTTCGCTCCAGCGATACCAAAAATGTAAAAATAACTGGAAAAGGAACTCTTAACGGCAACGGTAAAGCCTGGTGGGATTTAAAAAACGAAAAGAAAAAGAAAGGTCAGTCTGCACCGGAAGAAGTTTACGAAATTGCCCTTGCAAAGTTAAATCCCGGCTACGAAAATCAGGCTGGCGGTGGCGGCGGAAGGGAAACTCAGTTTTTACGCCCTTGTTTAGTGGAATTTATAAACTGCGAAAATGTTCATCTTGAAGGAATAAAAATTATTGATTCTCCGTTCTGGACTGTTCATCCGCTTTATGTAAAAAATCTGGAATTAAAAGGTATTCACATCGAAAATCCTTATTCGGCACCAAATACAGACGGAATTGATGTTGATTCCTGCGAAAATGTAAAAATAAAGGACTGCTTTGTTTCTGTAGGCGATGACGGAATTTGTATAAAATCTGGTTCTGGCCCGGACGGAATAAGGGTAAACAGACCTACAGTAAATGTGGAAATTGACGGCTGTACTGTACGAAATGCCCACGGAGGAATTGTTCTTGGTAGTGAAACTGCTGCCGGAATGAGCGGTATTCATGCAAAAAACTGCGATTTAAGCGGTACTGACCGGGGTATAAGAATAAAAAGCCGTAGAGGTCGTGGCGGCGACATAAACGACATTGAACTTAGGGATCTTGTTATGGATAACACGCTCTGCCCTATTGCAATGAATATGTACTACAAATGTGGAATTACAGATACAAAATCACCTTTGTTCAGTTTGGAAAAACAGCCTGTAACAAGTGAAACTCCCCGCATTCACAATGTAAAAATTATCGGTTGCAAAGGAAAGGGCTGTAAGGCAAGTGCAGGATTTATTGCAGGTTTGCCGGAAATGCCGATTGATAATCTTGAAATAAGCGACTGTTACTTTACTACAGATGAATCCAGCGACCGTTCTCCTATGGAAAGCGATATGTTCTACGGTTTACCTGAAGTTACGGAAAAAAGTTTCCGCGTTATAAATGCACCGGGAGCAAAATTCCATAATGTAAAAATTGAAGGACCAAAAGAGACTTTCATTTACCGTTAATTTTGCATTGTCGTGGTTTTTGGAGGAATGATGAAGAAAAAATTTTCCTGCATCTGTTGTCTTTTTCTGTTGTTTCGGGGCTTTGCTGTTTTTGGAGAGAATTTTAATTTGTGGGGTTCGGGAGAAACTTTTAAAGTGAATCCTGTTACCGACGGAATTCTTTTTGGCAGCGGCATTTTATTGAGCGGAGGAGACCTGCTGCTCGATAATGTTTTAGGTGTGAACGAAGCCGTTTACGACAGTTCCGTTATTTGGTCGAAAGAAGACATAAATCCTTTTGACAGGAAATTTCTTCATCAATACAACAAAAAAATTGATAAAATAAGTGACGCAATGCTTTTGGGGTCTCTTTTAACTCCTGCTGTTTTTGCAGCAACAGATAAAGGAGAATGGGCAACAATAGCCGTAATGTACGCAGAAACCCTTCTTATTTCAAACGGAATAAAGGAACTTACAAAACTTTGCGTAAATCGAGCCCGGCCTTACATGTACTTTGATCCTTCAACTTATCCGGAAAAAGATGTTAAGGACGGCGATTTTTTAAATTCCTTTCCTTCGGGACACTCAACTATGACTTTTGCTGCGGCAACTTTTACGACTTATGTTTTCTGTAAATATTTTTCGGAAAGTAACTGGAAATATGCTGTTGCGGCAGGAACCTATTCTCTGGCTGTTGGTACGGCAATTCTTCGTGTTGCCGGGGGAAATCACTTTGCAACAGATGTAATTACCGGTGCTGTTCTTGGAAGTGCCGTAGGTTTTCTTGTTCCGTGGATTCATACCTTTGGAACTAATGAAAAACTTCAAATGGCTATTGCCCCTCAAACCATAAGTTTTAAAATAAATTTATAAAATTCATTATGTACAGAAAAGAAACTCACCCGTTTACAGGATTATTTTATTTTTGTGCGGTTATTGTTGTCTGCCTTTTGGTAAAACATCCTGTAGTTCAGGGAGTTTTCTTTTTCGGGGCTTTAGTTTTCTGTCTGCTTAAAAAAAACTGGAACGGCATAAAAACTTTTTTTAAACTTATTCCTTTTTTTCTTGTTTTTAGCTGCTTTAATCCTCTTGTATCTCACTGGGGAAACACCGTAATTTTTTATCTTTTTTCCGATAAATCAAAACCTGTAACTTTAGAATCGTTTTGTTTCGGTCTTAATACGGCTGCCGTTCTTCTTACAGTTCTTTTGATTTTTATGGCATTTTCCAAAATTTTAACAGGCGAAAAGCTCCACTACATTTTTTCTCCAGTTTTTCCAAATCTTTCAATAATGATTGTAATGGTTTTTAGGCTGCTTCCAATGTTTTCTTTGCGCTGGAAAGAAATTGCAGAAGGAAGGGAGGCTTTAGGCTTAAAAAACAGTTCCGGCTTTAAGGGGAAAATAAAAAATGGAAAGGAAATTCTTTTAGCCTCCATTGCTTCTACTTTGGAAGACGGAAAAATAACTGCCCTAAGCATGGAAGACCGCGGTTGGGGAAAATCCAAAAGAACACATTACATAAAATACAGTTTTACTTTTGGTGATTTTTTGATTTCGCTTGCTTCTTTAAGTTTGCTTTTTCTGATTGTGTTTTCCTATATAAAAGGCGGTGGAAAAATTATTTTTTATCCTGAAATTGATGTTGGAGACTTTAATTTGATTTGGAACAGGATAATATTTTTTTCCAGTGTTGTTTTGTCGGCTATGTTTCCGTTTTTTTTATGATGTTATGGAGCAAAAGACTATGTTTGATGATTTTAAGGTGAATCCAGGAGAGTTTATTTTGATTTGCGGCAAGTCCGGCAGCGGTAAATCTACTTTTTTAAATAATTTAAAAGAACGGCTTAAAAAACAGAATGTCGGCTGCAGTCTTGTTATGCAGAATTTTGATGCCCAAATAATTACGGACAAAGTTTTTCATGAACTGGCATTTCCGCTGGAAAATTACGGAATAAAAACGGATGTAATTCGTCGCCGCGTTGCAGAAATTTCTACATATTTTGGAATAACTCATCTTTTGGAAAAAGATACTTCTCGACTGAGCGGAGGAGAAAAACAGATTTTAAATTTGGCCAGTGCTCTTATTACTACTCCTGAAATTCTTTTGCTTGATGAACCGGCTAGCCAACTTGATCCTGTTGCTTCGTGGAACTTTTTTTCTACATTAAAAAAATTAAACAGGGAAACGGGAATTTCTGTTGTTATTGCGGAACATAGAATTGAAGAAGTTTTTCCTTTGGCTGACAGAATTATTCTTTTAGATAAAATGCAGGTGATTTGCGAAGGTTCGCCGAAAGAATTTGCAGAAAAAATTATTAAGCTTGAACAGAAAGATTTTGTTTTGTTTTTGCCGGCTGCAGCAAGACTTTTTTTGGAAAACGGTGGCAATTTTTTGGAAGAGGAAATTCCTTTAAGTGTAAAAGACGGCCGTTTGTGGATGCAGAAAAAATTCTGCGTTACTGATGGGAGCCCCGCCCTAGGCGTTCTGGAGCGGAAGCGGAAGAATGGAGCGTTAGCGGAAGGGCGGACAGCAGGACCCGACAGAATGGAGGGGAACGCCCAGATTATTCTTAAAGCAAAAAATATTTCTTTTTTCTACGATAAAATTTATAAAAACCGACCTGTTTTGAAAGATTTGAGTTTTTCGATTTTTGAGGGAGAAATTTTTGGAATTGTGGGGGCTAACGGTTCTGGAAAATCGACGCTTTTGAAAATTTTGCAGGGGATTTTAAAGCCTGTAAACGGGAAAATTATTTGCGAAGGGAAAAAAATTCTTATGCTGCCTCAAAATGTTAAAAATCTTTTTACGAAGGATTCTGGTAAACAGGAACTGGAAGAGTGCGGCTGGAATGGGGAAAAGGGCTGTTTTTTTGACGGGCCGCTGAATGTTCATCCTTACGACTTGTCTGGGGGCGAAATGGAAAAACTTGCCATGGAAAAAATTCTCCTTAAAAAGCCGGATATTATTCTTCTTGATGAGCCGACGAAGGGAATGGACAATGTTTTTAAAAAAGAATTTTCGTCATTTTTGAAAGAGTTTGTTTCCTGTAAAGGCAGCCGGGATTTTTTGCCGTCTGTTGTTCTTGTTTGCCACGATTTGGAATTTTGCTGTCAGACTGCGGATAAGGTTGCCCTTCTTTTTGAAGGTGATTTTGCCTCTGTTTCTTCTGCGGAAAGTTTTTTTGCGGAAAATATTTTTTATACTACGCCTCAAATAAAAATTACGGGAAGCGGATTAAAATGAATATTGGTTTTGCCGTTACTTTGTGTGTTTTTATTTTTGTTATTCTCTTTCTTTTTATTTTTGAAAAAAAACATCCTAAAGCTAAGGAGCTTGTTCTTATTGCAGATTTAGCCGTGCTTTCCATTTGTGCCAGAGGAATTTTTAGTTTTGTTCCTTATTTTAACCCGGTAATTGCTCTTTTAATTATTTGGGCGGTGAATAAAGGGGCGTTGACAGGTTTTATAACTGGTGTTTTAACAGCGTTTGGAAGTAATTTTATTTTTGGGCAGGGACCCTGGACTGTTTTTCAATGTTTTAGTTGGGGCGGAACGGCTTTTATTTTTGGACTTTTAAGCAGGTTTGGAGTGTTGAACGGAAATTTCTGGAGTAAAAAAGATTTTATTGTTGCCGGTATTCTTTCGTTTCTGGTGGTGTTGATTTTTACAGGGCCTTTTTGCGATTTAGGTTCTTTTTTTCTGGCGGGAATTATTGAAAAAAACGCTCTGAAAATTGTTTTGCTGGCAGGAGTTCCTTTTAATGCGACTCTTGGTTTAAGTACAGTTCTTACGCTTTTTTTGTGTGCAAATCCACTTTTTAAAATTTTAAAGCGCGTTTAGTTTTAATGTTATGCAGAAATTTGCACCGCCTGCGGGGTAGCCGTCTACAGGACAGTACTGAAAGTCCAAAACATTGTTCCATGATGCAGAAATTTCAAATTTGTTTATGTTCCATAAAAATCCTGTGTTAAAAAGAAATGAATTGGGAACTGAGTTTTTATTGGAATTGTCCAGAAATTTTTTTGATGTAAAGCGGAATTCATTGTGCCAGCGGAAATTTTGGGTAAAGGGCATGGTTAGCCGTACATTAAGGCTGTGAACGGGTGTATACATAATTTGATTTCCTGAATTTTCGCCGGAAGAGAGAATTGCCCGACACAAAGTGTAATCGCCTTCAAGTAAAAACAGGGAGAAAAAATTTCCTGTGGAAAAAAAAGTGTCGAATCCGTAATTTACGCTGGAATTTATATTTTCGCACTGCCACAGTCCGCTTTTTTCGCTCCAGCCTATTTTATCACGGTAAAAAATTAAAAAAGGTTTAATGGTTATGCCGGCTTTTTTTCTGTTAAAAAAATTTCCGCCGCAGTAAAAGGCAAGAGAATGTTCACTTTTTAAATCTGGATTTCCTTTGCCACCGCTTCCTGAGTAATAAAGCTGCTGAAAAACAGGATGGGTTGTGTTTCGGGAAATTTCTGTAAAAAAACTTATTCCCCCTACCCTTTTTGTAATTTTTAAATCGAAAAGAAAATCAAATTCGTTGGAAAGGTTAAAATATGTAAGAGGAAGGGAAAATTTTGTTTCGAAGCCTGCCAAGTTGAAGTTCCAGCAGGGTGCAAGGTAAAACTCAGAAAGGCTTTTTTGTAAGGCAAAATCTTTTGAAAAAGAAAAGTCAATTTTAAAGAACCGGTAACCGGCAATACAAGATGTAAAAGACAGGTTATTTATTTTGTAAGAATTTTGTAAAGATGAAAAAGATGAAATTTCTGTGTATTCCAGATTTGAATATTTCCAGGAAGGCACAAAACGGAAGGAAAATTTTTCAAAAGGGATAAAAATCGGCAGGGAAAAGAAGCAGAAAAAATCTTTTTCGGTTTTTGTTGTGCCGTAATATCCTGTGGTGCTGCCACATTCTTTTTCGCCAAGGGAAAGAAAATTAAAAAGTTCAAAGGATGAGCCTGGAAGAGTGCTGTCTGAATATTTTAAATTAAAAGAATTTGAAGATGATTTTTTTCCGTAGCCGGAATATTTTTTTGTGTCTGTGCTGTACGATTCTTTGAGGGTGGGGGTATATGTTCCATCTAGTGATCTGTAGCCGAAGTTGTTTTTTTCTTGTCCGAAAGAAAAATTATTTTGCACAAAAAGACCGGAGCCGTCGGAAAAAATAATGGGGTTGGATATTCCACCGGAAAAAATTACGCTGTCGAGAGGGGATTGGCAGAAACTTTTTGTTGAGGTTTTCAGCCAAAGGGTGGTTTTTTCCCAGTTTTCGTAATATGTTGAAATATAAATATTTACGCCGCCTAAAACTCCTGGTTCAATTTTTATGGACTTTACGATATTTAAATTCAGGCTGGAAAAGTCGAATTTTCCTGTGTTGGGGTCGTTCATCAGAATGTCGTTTATAAAAATTTTTACCGATGAATTCCAAAAACCGTGAAAAGAAATTTCGTTGTTTTCGTTTTTAAATGAGAAGCCGACAGATTCCAGCACTTCTTGTACGGAAGAATAATTTTTAATCTTGGTTTCGGAAAAAATAATTTCGCCGGAGGAAGGTTGAATTTCTGTAACTATTTCGCCCAGATTAATTTCCCCGGCAAAAAATGGGAGGCAGATAAAAATACTGTAAAACAAAAAAAAGTGTTTTTTCATTTTTTGCAAGGGGCGGTGATTTTTAGTTTACGCTGTCTAGTGGATATGCACTTATATTTTGTCGGCACCAGAATCGGCTTCTGTCCAGCTTCCTTTACTAAAATAGCCATAGTTGTCGAAAGCAAACATTTCTTTGGCCTGTTCCTTTTTTGTTATATTGTTGTATTCAGGCAGAGCATTATAGCCACCTTCGATAAAAGCCTTATTGTTGCTGTATTTTGTAGAAGAAACTATTTTTTCCGGGATTTTGCCGTCTTCTGTAGTAAACTGGAACTTTACGCCGTAGTAGCAGTCTTGGACAGGTGAGCCGTAAGGCGAATATTTTGCCTTAAAAAGTATTACGCCGGAATGTTTGTCGATTTCGTTTTCCTGAATGCCGTCACTTACATTTGCGTCGGAAAATACATTGTAATTTACATAAATTTTTTCTGAGGAAGAAAGGTCGAAAAAAAGGTCTGTGCCGTAGGAATTAATTTTCTGAAAATCTTTTCCTTCTGTTTTGCCCTCTGTTGATTCAAGATTTGAACAGGAGCAGCTTGTGGCGTAGGCAATATTTTCCTGAAAAATAAAAGCCGTGTCGCTGCCATAGACTGAATAGGCTAAAGTGGAAAATGTTCCTGCAATTGGGTCTGAATTTGAGAGGACTTGGAGTATGGAAACTGGCGGGTCAGAAATGGCTTCGTCATTTTGGCTACAGGAAAACAAAAATAAGGATGAAACAAAAATAAGGGCGACAGTAGTTCTGCCGCAAAAAGAAGCAAACCGTGTGCTTTTCATGAGGAAACTCCTTGCCTCCAGAGTGTTGCGTAGAGGCGGAAAAAAAATATTCACCTAAAAAAAGGTGGCAAAAAGCAGGTATTCGGACTTGTTTTTTAAGAGCCTTTGGGCAAAAAACTTACCGTTCCGCGTCGAGCCTGTGAATTGCACACAGTTCCCCTGCGTTTTTACGAAAAGAAATGTAGCAGATTTGAAAAAAAAATTCAAATTGTACGGAATTTTTTATCTGGCGGGAATTTATACATAGCCCGGATTGGAGCAGCGGAGAAGCCGTCCGCCTTTGGCGGATGGAGCGGTTAGCGGAACTGCGGAAAGCCGGAATAAGCTCCTGTTTCTTATTGTTTTGCTTCTAATTGATAATTTTATGTGTATTTGGTATAATTTTAGGCAAAAATTGCGGGTTTATCCGTAAATATATTTTTAGGAGACATACAGATGGCAAAAGTAGTAACTTTTGGTGAATTGATGCTTCGCATCCAGCCTGCTGACTATTATCGTTTCGTTCAGGTTGACTCAATGACAACAACTTTCGGCGGTGGAGAAGCTAACGTAGCAGTTTCTTTGGCAAACTACGGTGATGACGCTTACTTTGTAACAAAACTTCCGACCCACGAAATCGGTCAGGCTGCAGTAAACTCTCTGCGCAAATACGGTGTTCACACTGAATATATCGTTCGTGGCGGTCCTCGCGTTGGTATTTATTACAACGAAAAGGGTGCTTCTCAGCGTGGTTCAAAATGTGTTTACGACCGTGCCGGTTCTTCTATCCAGCTTGCTAAACCAGAAGAATTCGACTGGAATAAAATCCTCGAAGGTGCTTCTTGGTTCCACATTACTGGTATTACTCCAGCTCTTGGCCCTAACATGGTTCAGGCTTGTATCGAAGGCTGCAAAGTAGCTCACGAAAAAGGAATTACAACTTCCTGCGACCTTAACTACCGCGGTAAACTTTGGACTAAAGACGAAGCCCGTGCTGCTATGACAGAAATCTGTAAATATGTTGACGTTTGTATTTCTAACGAAGACGATGCAAACGATGTTTTCGGCATCAAATCTGAAGGTACTGATACAACTAAGGGCGAATTGAACAACGAAGGTTACCTCTCAGTTGCTCGCCAGCTGAAAGAAAAATTTGGCTTCAAAAAAGTTGCCATCACTCTCCGCACTTCTATCAACGCTAACCGCAACCTGTGGCAGGCTCTTCTTTATGTTGATGACAAAGACTACGCTTTCTCTAAGCAGTACGACATGAACATCGTAGACCGTGTTGGTGGCGGTGACTCTTTCGGTGGCGGTCTTATCCACTCTCAGCTTAAAGGTATGAACACTCAGGATTCTATCAACTGGGCTGTTGCTGCTTCTTGTCTCAAGCACTCTATCATCGGTGACTACAACATGGTTTCTGAAGACGAAGTTAATAAGCTTGCAGGCGG
>CAMAFU010000029.1 GCA_945833725.1 uncultured Treponema sp. | reverse complement strand
CTTCCCCAGAATTTTCCCCATATTCCTGATTTTTCTACATTTCTGTCTGCAACAAGAGGTACGGTTTCTAGAACTATTTCTCCTATTTTGTATTGAATCTGTCCGTAAACCTTTCCTTTTTCCGTTCCGCCAAAAATATACCGGGGAACTGATACTTCAGCCTTTACTTCCGCTGCATTTTCGCTAAACACAGGAACAGTAACGGCATTTTCCCATGCTGGAACAAGATTTACAAATTTCTGTTTTCCAGCAGGAACAGGAACTGTAAAAAAAGGAGGCAGATGCTCAAAAGGGAAATAATCCTTAAACGAAGAAAATGCCCATTCCATAAGAAGAGTTCCATCTTTTACGCGGTAAAAATTTCCTTCTTTTGAACCACTTCCAGGACCTTTCATTGTAACAGACAAAAACCTTACATTTTTCCGTTGAGCTGTAAGAGCAAGATTGTACCCGCTTTCGTAAATAAAACCGGTTTTTAATCCATCGCACCCTTCCATTTTTCCAAGAAGAGGATTGGTATTTTTCTGATAAACGGAAAAGCTGTCGCCTTTATCCTGCTGCCATGAAGGAAGATTTTTTTGCAGGGGATAGGAAATTTCTGTACGGGAATGATATTTTTCCAGAGATTCAGGAAAAGTATTTATGTAAATCCTGCAAAATTCCGCCAGTTCTCTTGCTGTGGTAACATTTTTTTCCGAATATCCTGATGGTTCAACAAAATGAGTTTTTTCAAGGCCCAAAGCCATTACTTCATAATTCATTCTGTCAACAAACGCTTTTGTACTTCCGCTAATCTTATAGGCAAGAGCTAAAGCTGCATCATTTCCAGAGGCAACAGCAAGTCCTGTTAAAAGTTCATCAACAGTAACTTTATGCCCCTGCCCCAAAAACATAAGGCTTGAATCGGCAGGCATATTTATAGCCCAGCTGCTTTCCGGCGGCTGAACATATTCATCAAGGGAAAGATTTCCATCCCGTATTTCCTTAAAAGCCACATACATAACAAACAGTTTTGTAAGGCTGGCAGGCGGAATAATTTCATCGGCATTTTTTTCGTACAAAATACAACCGTTACTGCAATCCACAAGAATAGCAGCACCAGATGAAACATTAAGGCTGGCAGATTTAGTCTGGTAAGGAAGAGATTTCAGTTTTTCGTTTCTGTTTTGCGGATATGTATTATTTAATAGAGTTTCGAGGGATTGCCGTTCACTTTGATTAAGGGGAATTACTTTGGAAGAATCAAGATAGGAAGAAGACCATAGAAAAAAAATAATGACAGCAGCCACCGGAATTATTATGGAAGAAACTGCAAGGTAAAAGGTAAATTTTCTTTTTTTTTCATTATTAAATTCTTGTTTCATCTTAAAACTTTTTATCCTCAATCAATTTGCTAAATGAAGCTGTAAGCTCCCTGTTTTAATACGTCGAGTCAAGGCACGCTAACGCTTAAAGCCTTGACTTCGCCGTTTTGAGGGTTTGTACTACCCCCTCAATAAAATAGCACAGGTCAGGTTTTATGCTCCGCCAATGTTTCTTAGCAAAACAAAAATCCCGACCTGTGCCAATAAAGAAAACGGATATTTTAATTTCCCAAACTATCCATTACAGCCTGCTCATAACGCTGCCAGTAAGCCTCGTCGCAGGTGATTTTTCCATCCTGATTTACACTAAACATGATTTTTCCGTCGCTGTTTTCACCTAAAGCATTTCTAGGATGACAGATACTCGGTGCCAGTTCAGGAATATTTTTCTTAATCTGCTTTGCAAATTCCCCGGCAATAATAAAGGCCCCCAGTTTATTGTTGTGGGTAGAATCGCCTGGGAACATTAATGCTTTTGCAGCCATATCATTGCCAAAATCCGAATATGATTTTTCATAAAGGTTCTTTGTAATTTCAAATCCATCAATAAGAATTACATTCTGTTCCTTTGCCAGCTGGCGTACGGCTTCAACATAGGCATTGTTTCTTGTAATCATCGTTTTTGTTGAAGTGTCTTTTGAATCATGATGCGGAGTAATTCTGCCTTTACCGTCAAAATATTTACGGCTAACAGGAGTAACAAGCACCGGCGTTGCACCAACTTCTCTTGCTGCATTTACATACTGCATAAGATACCACTTGTATGTTCCGCCGCAATCGTAAGAATAGAATGTAGTTCCGTATTTTTCGACATAACTGTCTGGTGTGCGGACTTTTTTTCCTTCCGTAACAGGATATATACCCTTTTTGTTCGGAGTTCCAAGAGGAACATAACGGTCTTCCAGATAACCGGAACTGTTTGAACAGTCGTTATGCCCAAACTGAATGAAAAGATAATCGCCTTTTTTTATCTGCTGCTTAATTTTATCGAGATTTCCTTCGTTAATGAAGTTTCTTGATGACCGGCCGCCGTTTGCATAATTTTGTACGGAAACTGCCCCGTTAAAGAAACACTGAAGGAATTCCCCCCAGCCTCCTTCATTTCTTGTAACGCCACCGCTCCACATTCCTGAAGAAGAATAATCTTTACAAGTTGAGTCCGATGCAAGGAAAACATTAACTTTACCTTCTGCCCGCGGCTTTATTGATACAGCATTGGCAGGAACGGAGTATCCTTCATTTACTTTTTTATCGAGTTTTACAACGATACTCTTTCCGTACCGGCCGCCTCTTGCTCTTGGAGAAACAACGGCTTTAATGTTTGAAAGAGAATCTTCTTTTGTAAGAAGGTAAGTTTTGTCTGAATAACCTGTTGCCTGCTTTACAAGAATTTCTCTTCCATCCTGAACTCGGAACCACTGGATAAGGGACATATCTTCGTAAGTACTGCGAGGAAATTCATAATGTAAAGTAACAGTATGTCCAGGGTAAGGTGTGTTTATATCATCATCAGTCGTGAAAGACGGCTTTTTAAGTTTTATGTCTGTATTGAAACCTTCCGTATAATAAACAGGCTTCCAGTCAATAAAATAGTTTTTTGGAGTGTAGGCACTTGAATCTGCAATGATTTTTCCGCCGTTTCTCTGAGAAACATCAACACCACGGCCATCCCATTGAGTATTGTATTCAAAGAAATTGGCCTTTTCCGGGCTGTTTCCGCTCATGGAAGTCCAGCCTTCAGGAGTAATTATTCCGTCGTACCCAAGGATTGTATCAACAAATGCAACGGATGCATTCGGTCCCCAAGGTCGTCCGAATACTCCCGGAGCCTGAAAATTATTTGAATCGGCACTTATAGTACAATTATAGAAAAGATAACCTTTTAAATTTGCATTGCGTGCAGCTGTAATATAACCAGGAACTTTTACATCAGAATAACCGCACCATCGGATTTCGCAGTTTTCAAATACAATGTCACCGTCTCCAAAAATAAAGTCAGTTTGACCTTCAATAAAACAGTTTCTGTAATACTGGCGTGTTCCTGCTCCTGTATACAAAGTGTCCTGAACACCAAGGAACCGGCAGTTTAAAAATTCAGCTTTATCGCCTTCAACACAAATTGCACTTGACCTTTCCGTTGCAGATTTTTTCTGAACATCGGAATTAAGTTTTCTTACAAAGTTGATGGAACCGTCGCTTTCAACACCGTCTTTAAGTTCTTCTTCTGTAACATATTTGTTGAAAGATGTTTCAAATGTAATTCCTTCTGCCCTGAAAAAAGCAGCGTCTTTTTTTACATAAGTTGCAACACCCCACTTTGAAACGGTGCGTTTATCGAATTTGTCGTATGCAAGTTCACTGTCATAATAACCGTCTTTTCCTGCAGAATAATATTTATATCCGATTCCATAATACCAGGTAAGTTTTACTTCCTGAGAAGGAGTATCATTTTTTAAGGTGATGTAAGGAGTATCAATAATAACCTGATCCCTGTAAGTTCCCGGAGCAATATGAATTGTAATTCTGTCGGCTTCGGATTTAGGAGCCATTGCATGAGCAGCGGCAACAGCCTGTTTTACAGTTTTGTAATCACTCTTTTTTCCGCCTACATAAATATCTTTTTTAAGCGGAATCTGGATAACAGTTTTGTCTTTTTTTACAAGAAGAATGTCTTTTGTTACAGGGGCATCTTTTACCACAATGTGATTTATAGTAGAGGCTGATTCAGTTTCGCAGATTACCTGATACATTCCCGAACGAAGCTGAGCCCCATACATACCGTTTACCGCAGCACCAGAATAAACATATCCGTCGTCAAGATTTTTAAAAGAAATTGATGAAGGATACTGTTTTGTTTCGCCTGTAAATTTTCCGTTTACATCATATTTTTTTACAGGTTCAACACACAAATCCTTTTCAAAAGATTCTGTTCCTTCAAAAGAAAAATCACCTGTAAGAACATAGTCGTTGGCACCTTGCAAACAGGCCGTATATGTAACAGAAGGTTCCAGTTCACCTTTATACGACACAGCCCCATCCTGAACAGATAATTCAACTTCAACAGGAAGAAGCAGAGATGATTCTGGAGGAGTCATTATAAGAGCTGCATTTTTCTGAAATTTATAATTTTGGTCAAAACCGGAAATTTTCCCCTGAACCATATAAGTTTTCATTTGGGCAACATCAAGATTTTTTGTAATTTTTTCTGGAGATTGAGAATCAATTTCCAGGATTTTTGTTGCAGCAGTTATGCCGTAGCCTTTAACGCCTGAAACAACAGCTGTGTAACTGTGATTTTTCGGGAGACCCGCAGAATAGGAGTTTCCTGTGATTTTTGCAGAAATTTCCTGTTTTGTTTCTTTTACGATGAATTTTAATGATGCATCTTCAGAAGGAAGACCTGAAATTTTTCCAGAAACACTTACTCCCGGAGTTCTCGTAATTCTGTAATATACAGCCTTCCCTACATTGGCTTCCGTATAAACCTTGTAAGAACCAGATGTTTCTGCAATATAGGAATACATTGTGGAAACAGATGTTATAGGTGCGATCTCATCTTGAATTCCATCTTTTTCGCCACCGGCATTTACGGAAGCAAAGTGAATTTTTTCATCACCGCTGTTGGAAAGACGGGCATAAAAAGTAATAATGTCTCCAGAGTGAACATTTGCCAGAAGGAGATATCGTTTGCCTTCTCCGCCTTTTCCGTTACAGTAATACATACCTTCAGAACAGTAACCGTCCTCAAAGGCAAAAGAGGAATACCCCTGTGTTCCGTAGTTTTTCTTGCCTTCATAATAGGCTCTGTCTTTATTATCTGGAGTGATTGTCAAATCGCCGAATGTATAAGTTCCTGCAGTAAATTTTCCGGTTTCATCGATAGCTTCAAAAGAATCTAAATCTGCAATGGAAATATGGTTTACCGCCCCTTCTTGAGGAACACCTCCAAAATCCCAGACTTCTACCTTTCGCTCTTGAGAAAAAGCTAGGGATGAAAAAAGAAACAGAGATAAAACAATCCCGAAAATTCTTTTCATGATAAAAAACTCCTTTTTTATTAACTTTTTATAAGACATTTTAATGCAAACTTCTGCCTTATTGAAACAGCACTTCATTATAACAGTAAACTTCGTTTTTTCAATCTGTACTGCTGATTCTGTCAGGGCTTGCGCATTAGGATAAAAAATAATTTAAAACAGGACTTACCGTTGCGACTGTTCAGTGCAAAACCGTGCTGTTATTTCAACACGCTTATTAAAGGGCGGTAAATTCAAATCCCTGATTTTGAAGTGTTCCGATTAGTAAATCCAGTTTTTCGTAAAGATAATCTGTTCTTCTGCCACCTGCAATTCCTGTACTAACTGGAATTACAGCTTTATCCTGCGTATTTTCTGAATAAAATTCTATCATCTGACCTGCAGAAAGATAACCTGGTTTTCCGCCGGCTGCATCTTCCAGTGTTACTGTATCCAGACTGAATCTTCCTGCCTCGATGTAACGATAACCGCAGTCTGTTCCCCATTTTTTTATGTTTTCGCTGCTTTTATAGAAAGGGGCATGCCACAAAAGATTTAATTCCTTGCCTGTAAGTGCAAAAAATTCATCTTCATTTCTTGCAAGTCCCCGACGGATAAATTCCTGAGTTACTATAAAATCTCCTGCCGTTAAGTCTGCATCTGAAAAAAACATAGAAGCACATGGATATCCACTTTGAGCTATCTGAACTGTTTCTTTTGGATAACGGCGGATAAATTCTCCGTTAATAAAAAATGTTGCCGTTATATTATACTTTCTAAGAACGGAAATTATTTTGCTCAGCCCAGAAGCATCATCTAAAGCATCTATTACAAGACTGATTTTTTTTAGCGAAGGCGATTCTACTGCTGTATCCGGGAACAGAGGTTTTGTTACAGCTTTACCTGACAAAGTCCTTACATAAAGAGTGTCGGAAAACTTTTTGTTCGGCGTTGCTCCTGTAAAAACCCGGTATCTGCCGTTCTGCACGGAAGCATGGTCTTTTGCATTTTTTATTGATGATAAAGTCCAGTTTCCCTGTCCCATATTATATTCATAGTAAATGCCGTCATGACAGCTGTCTTCTGCCAGAACTGCTGACTGAGAATTCCATACAAGTTGTTTTGCTGAGGAAAGAAAGAGAAGTTTTTTTTCTTCTGCCCTGTTTGACTCCGGCAAACTCCAGTAATGAACGGTGCTGCTGTCGCCTACAAAAAGAGATGTATTGCCCCGCCATGCATAAGAAACAATTCTGTTTGCCGTAAATTTTGCCGTAAGACTCCAGTCCGATAAATCATAGACAAAAAGTGAATTTCCGCTGGTAAAACTTAGTTTTTTTCCGTCGGGGGAAAGGGATGGATTTGATGCATTTTCTACTGTGAGGACGCTTTTTAATTCACTTCCGGCCTGATATATAACTGTTTTCTGTTCTACAGGAGTAAAACCAAGATAATCGACCCAAAGAATACAGCGGCTGTCTGATGTCCAGAAAGATTTTGCAGAAACTACAGAACCGTCTTTGTCTGTTATTATTTTGGAAAAAATCTGCGGCAAATATTCAAATCCTTCTACTGCAAAAGAAAAATGAGTAATTATTCTGTCGTTTTGAATTACAAGCAGGGTTTTTCCTTTTGTTCCGAGAGAAAAACTGTCCCTGTAAGGATCAAAAACAAACGGAAGCCGGCCGGAAACTGTTCCTGTGCCTACTACATTTGAGTAAAGCCCTCTTGTATAAAGTTCGTTAAAGTTGATTTTGTATACCAAATCCCGATTGATGTAAACAAGCTGTTTTCCGTTCTGCCAGTATACGGATTTTATTGTCCCCTGCCCTATCTGCCTGAATTCTTCGGACATCTGGATTTTGTTAAATGCCTCTTTTGGCGAACAGAAATATATTTTTCCGCCTTTTTCGTATAAAACGCAGTTGCTGTCGGGATTCCATAAAACAGGAACTTTATCCCAGCTAAAGGAGCATTTTTTATTAAGAACTGTTTCCTGAAGGGTGGAAGCATTTTTTAACACCAGTTCCCCGGAAGACGGCGATGTTTTTTTTACATAGCAGATCCATTTTCCGTCCGGGCTTATGCTTTGCGGTCCCTGCCTTTGGGAAAGTGATGGAATGGATGAGGTACGCGTAATCCATGAAAGAGAAGAATCCTGCATGGAATAACGGGCAGTTCCATATCGGTTTCTTATTTGAAGAATATTTCCGTGGGAAAGAACTTCCATTTTTTCTGGGTAGCATGTAAGGATTTTTACATCAGACAAAGTTGAAACATCGGCCATAAAACCTGTGGAATAGGAATCGTTGCCGCTTATATTCTGATTTACCGTAAAAACAACTTTATTCTGATTATTTAAATCCGGCTCTCCAAAAGAAATTTCTGAATAAACACAAAAAGCGGCTGTAAAAAAAACAACCGCTGCCGCAAGTAATTTATATTTTTTCCGTTTTTTCATTTTGCCATCTCCGCACTTAATGCCAGAATGGAAAGGTCGTTTTCCAAATCGTTAAGTTCCTTTTCCATTTTTTCAATACGATTCAGTCTGAACTGATTCTGCTTCATCTCAAGATTTTTGAACATTGCCTCCAGTACATCTTCATCATTCTTCTTTAATCTGGAATTTCCGCACCAGGGACAATATATAAAATCACTTTCTATGGTTCTTCCGCAACCTGAACAAACGCAGACTTTTTCCATAAGTTTACCTACCTTTTTATTAAGCTGAGAGGATCCACTAAAGAACCGTTTTTATAGACTGTAAAATGAAGGTGCGGGCCTGTAGAATATCCGGTGGAACCTACCAGCCCTATTCTTGTTCCCTGACTTACAGTCTGACCAGAGCGGCACAAAATTTTAGAAAGATGAGCATATAAAGTCTGATAACCGCTTCCATGATTTATGATGATATAATTTCCAAAAATATTGCTCCAGCCCACATAGGCAACTTTTCCGTTCATCGAAGCTTTTACTGCTGTTCCTTCCGGGCAAGCCATATCAATTCCTGTATGATTTGACGGAACTCCCGTAAAAGGATCAGCCCGCCTGCCAAAAAGAGAAGACAACCGGTAAGAAGCAGAAATTGGACTTATAAAAAGTTCCCCCAAAGCTTTTTTAAGGGACATGGAATCCATTTTTGCACCGGGAATAAAAATTTCCTGACCTGCATTAATGTTTCGTGAAAACAAATCGTTTACATCAAGAAGTTTTTCCAGAGGTACATTATATTTTGCCGAAATTGAATTAAGTGAATCACCTTTTGCGACAACATGAATAAGTCCATCCTGATTCGGAATGCGAAGTTTTTGGCCTGCACGGATTGTACGCACATTGTCAATTCCGTTTATTCCAATAAGGGTTGAAATATTCGTAATGGAAAATTTTTTTGCTATGGAAGAAATTGTATCGCCCGACTGAATTTTATATGTTGAATAGGAAATCCGCTCTCCAATTCCAATACTTGAAGGCGTAATGACAGTTCCATCATCGGCCAGTACATTTCCGTTTTCATCAAAAGAAAAATCAGACTGTTCCATGGCAAATTTAGACATTGCCGAATTAAGTGCACTTACTTCATCGTTGTAATTGTCGTTAAAGCGAACAGGAGAAGCAAAACTTTGAAACCATGATTGAATTTTTACAGTAAAAAATGAAAGCATAAGGCAGAAAGCCAAAAATAAAACTAACGGCACTGTCTTTTTTGCTTTTTTTGCCGTCAAGAGAATTCTGGCACTGGCACATGATGCTTTTTCCCTAAAAGAAAAGGGCTTTTTAACTTCTATAAAAAAATGATTCTTTCTGTACCGTTTTGAAATCTTATACAACGGATTTTTACGGCCAGATTTTCTTATTGCATTTGTTCCGACAAAACTGATTATTTCCATAACTCTATTATCGTACGATAAAATTTGATATATTAGAAAAATATGGATGAACAAAAAATTTCCAGTTCAACGAAAAAACTTATCCTCATTATATGCATTGGTTTGTTCGCCGGTTTTTTAATAAAACTGTTTGCCTTCGACATTCTTTTTGTTTCAGGAAAATCAATGGAACCGGCAATAAAAGACGGCTCTGTTCTGGCAGTAAACAAACTGGCTTACGGACTGGCACAACCATACAGAGAAAAACTTCTTGTTCAATGGGCTGCACCCAAAAAAGGTGATGTGGTTATTTTTCTTTACAACAATAAAACTGTAGTAAAAAGGTGTATTGCCACAGCAGGCGAAAAGTTAAAATATACAGACAGCAGCGGATATTTTCTCGAAATTGACAATAAAAAAATTCCCCTTTCAAAAAAACAATACACAAATCTTTCGGGAACAGAATGTGTTCCTCAGGGGTTTATTCTTGCAGTCGGTGATAATTATGATGTGTCGGTGGATTCCAGAGAATATGGATTCGTATCAGAAAAAAATATTTTAGGTAAAGTAATATGCATTCCCAGGGATTTTTAAAAAAAGGAAGGATTATTTTTCTTCTCGTAACGGCAGGCATTTTTTCCCTCCTTATTCTCGTTCAATATTCAAAACTGGCTTTTGCGCCTGTGGAAAATGTTGATGAACAGCATTTTTCTGTTTCCAGAGGTTCTATTCTAGACAAAAACGGAAAACCGCTGGCCGTTTCAACAAATTTTTACAATGTAGGAATAACTCCCTCTTCAATCCCAGATTCTGCGGAATTTGTAAAATTATACGCCCCTGTTCTCAAAATTGACGAAACCCGCCTTATTTCCATGATTTCCTCTTCAAGAAACAGCCAGTACATTCTTCTTAAGAAAAAAGCTGATCAGGAACTTTATGAACAGTTAAAAGACATTACCGAAAAAAACGGATATTATTCTGCAGTTAGGTTTGACCCTGTTCCCGGAAGAATTTATCCTGAAAACAATCTGGCCTCTCAGGTAATAGGATACATGGGAGTCGATGGGGAAGGTCTTTCGGGAATTGAAAAATCCCGCCAGCAGATTTTAAGTCCTGCCGCAAATCCACAGGCCCCTCTGGACATAAAGGGGCAGAACATTTTTCTTACAATAGATGCAAATCTTCAGTTTAAGCTGGAAAAAATTGCCAGAAATGCTTTGGAAACAACACAGGCATCAAGTCTTATGCTTATTGCAGCAGAAGCAAAAACCGGAGAAATTCTTTCATACATAAGTCTTCCTGCGGCAAACCTTAACGAATATCCAAAAGCATCCAGTGAAGAAAAAAAAGACAGGCCTGCCATGGAAAATTACGAACCCGGCTCCGTATTTAAAATATTTTCCATTGCGTCTTTTTTTGACAGCGGAGCCATAACAGAAAAAGACATTTTTCTCTGCGATGGAATTTTTGAGAAAAAAACTAACAGCGGCGAAAAAATCAAAATTACATGTCTGGATCACCATGGCTGGATTACGGCAAGAGATGCATTAAAATATTCCTGCAATGACGCACTGGCACAAATGGCCGAACGAATAGAAAGCGAACAGTTTCTTGCCAGAATAAGAAGTTTCGGGTTCGGTTCAAAAACGGGAATTGAACTGCCCGGAGAAACTCAGGGAGCAGTAAGAAATACAAGCGACAGGTTCTGGTCAGCAAGGTCAAAGCCAACTATAGCAATTGGCCAGGAAATTTCTGTAAGTGCCCTTCAAATGGTTCAGGCTGCATCTGCTCTGGCAAACGGCGGAAGTCCTGTTCAGCTTACCCTAATAAAAAAAATAACCACAATGGAAGGAGTCCAAACATACACTCACATTCCCCAATTAAAAAATCAGATAATAAAAGATACCACAGCCAGCTATATTTTAAGCTGCATGGAAACTGTTGCAAAAAGCGGAACTGGTTCCAGGGCTAATTTAAGTGATATTTCCATCGGTGTAAAAACAGGAACGGCACAAATGGCAGATTCCCAGACAGTCGGCTACAGCAAAACAGACTTTATCTCAAACTGCATTGCAATTTTTCCTGTTGAAGATCCGGAAATAATTCTCTACATCGTTATAGAAAAGGCAAAAGGCGAAACTTACGCAGGAAGAATTGTTGCTCCTGTTATTGGTGAAGCTGCAAGCGTTATAATTGACCATCTTGGAATAAGCCGTGGAAATGCTGCAAGTCTTGCCCATTCAGGTCTTATACGCATAAAGCCGGACAGCAAGATAAACTTAGACGGAACTATTCCAGATTTAACAGGTCTTCCAAAACGCCAGCTTCTGCAGCTTCTTTTAAACTCATCCCTCAACATAAAAATCAACGGCGACGGCTGGGTAAAATCTCAAAATCCGCCACCTGGAACTCCATTGGAAGAAGGTATGGAAATTGAACTCTATCTGGAATAATAACATTTCACTTTTTGAAAAAAGATTTCCTCAACTGGCAGAACAGCTGGATATAAAAAAATTTAAAGAAGAAGATTTTGATTTTTTTAATGTACAGTCTTCCCGCTCAAACCTTCCCTGTGCATTTTATAACGGGCTTGCCCTTCATTCTGTCTATAACCCCAAAAAAGAGGCAGAAAATTTCGTAAAAAATACAAAAGACAATGCCACTTCCGCCATAACATTTTTTTCCATGGGACTGGGATATTTTCCTATAGAGTGGGCAGAGCAAAATCCCAATGACACAATTATTATTGTAGAACCGGACTGCCGGTGTTTTTTTTCAGCCTTCAAATTTTTAGATTTTTCATCACTTTTTAAACATAAAAACCTTATCGTAATATTAGGCGGAACAATTCAGCAGGTTTCTGCCATTATTGAATCAACAGGCTTCTCCAAAACAAAAATTTTTGAAAATAAAGCCCAGACAGCCCACGCAAAAGAATATTTTGATGCATTGAATCAGCTTATTCTGCGGAATAAAGAAAAAGAAAAAATAAACAGTGCTACGCTGGAAAGATTTGCTTTTCTATGGCAAAAAAATACATGCAGGAATTTGCGGCGGTTTATTGATCTTGACGGCATAAATATTTTTTTTAACAGCTGTCCAAAAGAGCTACCCTTTCTTATTATTGGTGCAGGACCTTCCCTACAAGAAACTCTGCCTCACCTGAAAGAATTAAAAAAACGCACAGTTACAGTTGCAGTTGATGCAGCCTTGCGCACAATACTTGCCCAAAATGTTGAACCAGACTTTATTGTCCTTACAGATCCTCAATACCTTGCCTACAGGCACATTGCAGGCTTAAAAAGTCCGTCTTCAATACTTATTGCCGAATCTGCCGTTTGGCCCCAGGTATTAAAATTTCCCTGCAAAAAAATCATACTTACATCTTCACTTTTTCCTTTAGGACAGTTTATTGAATCAAAAACAATGGAAAAAGGAAGGCTTAGTTCCGGTGGCTCAGTTGCCACCACAGCATGGGATTTTGCAAGATATGCCGGAGCTAAAGAAATTTATTGTACAGGACTGGATTTAGGCTATCCGAAACTTCAGCCTCATATAAAAGGTTCTCTTTTTGAAGAGACAGCCCATATTTTTTCAAACAGGCTTTTTACAGCCGAACAGCAGACAGCAGGTACACTGGTAAAAGAAAACTGCTATATTCAAAAAGACTACGACGGGAACGACATTCTTACAGATAAAAAAATGCAGATGTTTGCATGGTGGTTTGAAAGCAGAGCCGCACAGTTCCCGGAAGTAAAAAATATAAATCTGTCTTCCTGTTCCCTAAAAATTCCGGGCTTTAAAACAGAAAAAATTGAAACGGTTCTTTCCAGAAACGAAATGAACTCCCAGAAAAACGCATTTTTTGAATCAGGAGAAAAAAACAGCACTCACCTTCGCCAGAACAAAAATACAGAAAAAGAAACAGATGTTATTTTAAAAATTCTTAAAGATGGGTTTTCTCAAATGAAACAAAAGGCAGAACTGGGAAAAACCTTGTCAGAATCCGGTGCTGTTTCACACATTTCCGAAAAAGACCTGCAGAACATAATGACAGAATTAGAAAAAATTGATGATTTTATACTTCACTCCAATGTAAAAGAAATTGCCTCTCTTATTTTTCCTTCAGAAAAAAAACTGGAAAGCATTTTCAGCACAAAAATTTTTCCAGAAAATAAACAGAAAGCTCTTTTGCTTAAAAGCCAGATAATTTATGAAGAAATTATAAAAGCCATCGACAGATATAAAAAACTTCTGTTTACCGATATTTAACTGCCGCAAATTTTTATATTGCCTTAAACACAGTTTTTTAACTTTTCTTCCGAAACTGTCTAAAGAAAAAAAATTGA
>CAMAFU010000028.1 GCA_945833725.1 uncultured Treponema sp. | reverse complement strand
ATTCCGCACAACAGAAGAGGCTGATACAAGAGAAATTTCGTGTTCCCCCGACTTACCGCCATAAATAACAGCAACATTCATTTTATTTCCCCCTTAATAAAATTCTCTCGCCTACTCTACAAACTCTGCATTTCGCAAAGGGCTTTTTCCGCTTCGGAAATTTCGTCGTAGGGATGAGGACCGTCTTCGTAAATAATTGAATTTTCATGACTTTTGCCTAAAAGAAGGACAATATCGCCTTTTGAAGCCATTTTAAAGGCATAACGAATGGCTTTTTGTCTTGAAGGAATTAGAAAAAGATTTTCACCTTCTTTTTTACCTTCTTCCAAAGCACCTTTTTCAATCTGTTTAAGAATATCCATGCTGTTTTCTTTTCTTGGATCTTCATCGGTAAGAATAACTATGTCAGAAAATTTTGCAGCAACCTTTCCCTGTAAAGGCCTTTTTTTTGTATCCCGCTCTCCGCCAGAACCAAATACACTTATAATTTTATGAGCACATCTGTGCCGAAGAGGAGGAAAAATAGTTTCAAAACTTGAAGGAGTATGAGCATAATCAACAATTACTTCAAAATCCTGTCCTTTGTCTATAACAGTCATTCTTCCTTTTACAGGTACAAGCTGACAGGCTTTTTCTGCCAACACTTCCAATGGAGTTGAAGTTAAACGGCTTACAACAAGAATTGAAGCCATAATGTTATATGCATTAAATGCCCCGGAAACACCGGCCTTAACATGAATAACGGGAGATTCTACAGGTTTTGAAAACCGGTCTACCAGATTAGGTTCCGTCATGCTGAAGGAAAGACCGTAACTTGCACTGGCAATATTTCTTCCCATAACATAAGGAATGCCTTTGGGAACAGGCGGCAGGGCATCGCCTTCTCCACAGGCAAATTTTCCGCCCTTTCCACCGGTAGTAAAGCCCAGTACAGGCTGTTTTGTTGCAGCAATAAAATACGGAGCAGATTCATCTTCAAGATTTACAACTCCAAAAGAAGGAACAGAAACTTTTTTGCCCAGAATTGTTTTTTCATGATTATTTTCATCGAGTTTACGAAAAAGATTGGCCTTGTCCATTCTATACTGTTCAAAACTTCCGTGAAACTCCAGATGTTCAAGAGTTACATTCATAAAAACACCGCAGTCAAAATCGATGCACCCTGTTCTGTTCAGTTTTTCGGAAAGTCCGTGGCTTGAAGTTTCTATAACGGCATATTCACAGCCATTTTCTGCCATCTGATAAAGATATTTTTGAATTACAGGAGCTTCCGGCGTTGTGGTATGTTCAGGATTTGCAACAGCATCTCCTCCTATAGAATATTGAACGGTAGAAATAAAACCTGCCTTTTTTCCGCAAAGCCTTAAAAACTGCCAAATAAATGAAACTGTAGAAGACTTTCCTTCTGTGCCGGTAACGCCGATTACAGCAAGTTTTTTTGAAGGATAATCATAAAACGAAGCAGAAACAGGTGCCATAAAAAAGCGGCTTGACTGAACATGAATAAAAGGTATGTCTTTTCCTGCTCGTTTAAGGGACTGTTTTATTTTTAAGGCTGATTCTTCATCAATTTTATCTTGAAAAACAACGCAGCAGGCTCCAGAATCTATTGCCTGAGAAATAAAAAAATTACCTGATGTATGAGTTCCATCCAAGGCAAAAAACAGATTACCTGGAGAAACAAAACGGCTGTCAAAAGCAAGACCTGAAATTTCAATATTAGAAAAACTACTGGAAAATTCGCCGGACAAAAAACTGAAAGGCCGGTATTCATTAAAATCAATAATTTCAGAAAGAAAGCGTGTCATAAAAAAGATTTCCTCCAAAACACCGCGTTATAAAGCGGAGAGCCATGAATGGCAAGAATAAGTTTTTAAAGCCAGAAGTTATTTTTCAGGAATAAATCTGGCCCTGTTTTTTTCCGTTTCAAAAACATCAACTTTTGAAATTTTTCCATTTGACGATGAAAGGGAAAAATCCATATTCTTTTTCTTTAAGTTTTCCACAAGCTTAAGATAAATGTAACAGGCAATTCGTTCCGCACTGGGATTCTGTTCAAAAAACTGAATGTCGTTAAGATTTGTGTGATCAAGACATGACAGAACATTTTTTAATTCCCGCTTTAACACAGAAAAATCAATAAGCATTCCGCCTTCATCAAGGGAATTTCCTTCAACATGAACAAAAACCTTATAATTGTGTCCGTGAAGGTTTTCGCACTTTCCATGGTAATCTTTTAAAAAGTGAGCCGCCGCAAAATCATCTTCCACCCTGACTTCAAACATAAAATCCCCCAAGAATTGTTATTTTTTTGTTTCCATGTCAATTTCGTAAGTTGAAAGCCAGTTTATGACAGGTTCTTTCCAGTCTTCCGTAGAATAACCTTCCAAAAGAAACCGTTCGTACATAAAGGAAATGTATTCTTTTATTTCTGCACTGGATTCAAAACTAACGGCATCAGAAGTAAGGAACATATCGTTTATAAAATTTACTGCATCATTCGGTGTAAAATATTCCGGGAACAGTTTTGTAACCATGTAAAGGGCTGCTGCCACACAATTAACGCTGTGCTGCTTTATTAACAACACTGATTCTGCAATTTCCACAGCTTCGTTATAAAGTTCCGTATTTTTCTGAAAACACTCGGCATCAGAAAATCCAAGTTTTTTAAATTGTTTTTTAAATACAGCAACGGCAAGAACAACTACAGCAATATGAATGCTTGGAACACATAAAAGATGAGGATCCCAAAAATGAATAAGCCGGAACATTCTGTTTTCTTTGTATTGAGGGCGTTCTGTAGTAGAAAGAATACGCCGGTAAAGAGAGCCTGCTTCGGCGTATACTTTAGAAAGAAGGGAAAACCACTCGTTGCAGAAAGGGACAGCGTTTTTTATACCGAATCGCTTTAAGTACATGGTATTCGGCCTTAAATAAAGCCCCACAAAATCCATATACACACCGACCTTTGAAGGTACAAAAGGAATTTTTCGATCCAGAGGATGATCAACATGGATTACAGGAATTTTGTAAATTCCTACCCGCTGTTTGAATTGAAGAAAAAAGAAATTCAAGAAAACAGAACGGATATATCCCCACCCGATTTTTGCCGATTTGGGAGAAATTAAAAGCCTTACGACAGAATATAAAGCTCCAAATTCTTTCAGAGCCTTTTTAGAAAATTTATGTTCTTTCAACTCGTTTTTGTCTAATTTTAATGATTTTTCGTCCCCGTAATTTTCACCCATTGAAAACTTCCTTTGCTATGGCAACAGATTCCATTGCATCTTTTGAATAATAATCAGCACCAATCTGAGCTGCATATTCTTTCGTTAAAACTGCACCACCAACCATTATTTTACACGATTTTCCATTTTTCTTTAAAGCATCCTTCAGAAGAATTATAGTGTTTTCCATGCTGGATACGGTAGTAGTCATAAGGGCACTTAGCCCCACAAGACGAATATTTTTTTCTAAAACTGTTTCAATAATTTTTTCTGCAGGCACATTTTTTCCTAAATCAATTACTTTATAGCCATAATTTTCCAGAAGTGAACGGACTATATTTTTTCCGATGTCGTGTATGTCGCCAAAAACCGTTGCAATTACAACTGTTCCTTTGTTTTCTGATTTTATGCCGGAATTTTTAAGATGATTTCGTATTACCTGAAAAGCATTGGAAACCGTATCGGCAGAAAGCAAAAGCTGAGGAAGGAATTTTTTTCCAGTTTCAAAATCTTTTCCCACATTATCCAAAGCAGGTACAATACAGCGATCTATAATGGAAAGAGGGCTTATTCCCTTTTCCAGAAGAACTGATGCAGCCTGGGCAGAACGGTCTTTAAAACCTTTGCATATAATCTGAACAAGTTCCTTTTCTTCATCGCAGAGACTGAAAGAATTTTCGTTTTCGTTTTTAAAGGAAGGAACAGAAACATTCTGTGTTTCCACAGTTTTTACGGAAGTTTTAAGAGCTGAAACATCATCCTTTGAAATACCGTAAACAGGAGGATTTGTACCGCTGTATTTTTCGATATATGAAAGACAGTCATTGTCGTAAGATGCAAGACACCTGTACGCATAAAAACTTTCCATCATTGATTCACTTAAAGGATTTATAATGCAGGCATCAAGGCCGGAAAACAACGCCATTGTAAAAAAGCGGGAATTTATTATATCCCGGCGGGGCAAGCCGAAACTTATATTTGAAACGCCGAGAACAAACTTCAACCCGTCTTTTCCGTATTTTTCTTTAAGAATGGAAATTGCCCGGCATGTTTCAAGAGCCTCCTTCTGCTGGGAACTTACTGTAAGAGTTAAAGTATCAATAAGCATATTTCTAAGAGGAATTCCGTATTTTTTACCTTCTTCAATTATTTTTTCTGCAACCTTAACGCGTCCCGGAGCATCTGAAGCAATGCCGTTTTCGTCTATACAAAGGCAGACAATACATCCCCCGTATTTTTTTACAAGAGGAAAAACTTTATCCATTACATCCTGTCTGCCGTTTACAGAATTTATTAAAGCCTTTCCATTGTAGTAACGAAGTGCTTTTTCAAGAACAGAAGCATCGGAGGAATCTATTTGAAGGGGGACTGTAAAAGCCGACTGAAGCATTTTTACAGCCTTAAGCATAGTTTCTCCTTCATCAATGCCTGGAAGCCCTGTATTTACATCAAGAATGGAAGCACCGCTGTTTATCTGGCTTTCACCGTCTTTAAGGACAAAATCCAGATTTCCTTTTAAAAGAGATTCTTTTACAACTTTTCTGCCCGTAGGATTTATTCTTTCGCCGATAATTTTAGGACCGGCACTTCCTCCAATCTGAACAGTCTGACCGCCGGAACATACAAAAGTAGACTCTCTGTCATCCAAAAACTTTACTTCAACGCTTTTTTCATCTGCAACTTTTTTTATCATCTCGCCAATGTGAGCAGGCGTTGTTCCGCAGCATCCGCCCAGCAAAAGAGCACCGGCTTTTCTGTTTTTAAGCTGACTTTCGGCAAACTCTTCCGGGGAAACAAGAAATACGGTTTTTCCGCCCCGTACTATAGGAATTCCTGCATTCGGCTGAACAAGAACAGGTGTATGAGAATATTTTAAGAACAGGGAAGCAAGTTGTTCCCCTTCTTCCAGAGTTCCGCCGCAGTTAAAACCCAAAACATCTACACCAAGAGATTCAAGATATGTTACGCAGGTAAGGGGATCTGCTCCGGTAAGAGTCCGCAAATTTTCCTGAAAAGTCATTGTGGCAATTACAGGAAGGGATGTATTTTCCTTTATGGCAAGAACAGCTGCTTTTACTTCGTAAAGGTCGGCCATAGTTTCAATAAGGGCTGCATCAAAACCATATTTTTCGGCAAGAACGGCAGCCTGTCTGTAATTTTCATAGGCTTCGTCAAAAGTAAGTTCCCCCATAGGCTCCAGAAGTTTTCCCGTTTGAGAAACATCCCATGCAATATAGTGGGGATTTTTATTTCCGTCTTTTTCTGCTTCTTCAACAGCCTGCTTAACAAGCCCGGCAGAAACACAAATATATTCTTCCAGAGTGTATTTTTTTCCAGAAAGTTTAAGGGGCAGAGCTCCAAAAGTATTTGCAGTAATAATATTTGAGCCACAGTCAATATATTTCCGGTGAATATCCTTAATTGTCTGGCCGTGTTCAATGCTTACATCTTCGGGAATATCAAAATTGCCTATTCCAGAACTGTGAATCATGGTTCCCATGCCGCCGTCAAAAAAAACAGGTTTATTTTCCTTTACCGATTCAATTAAATATTCACGAAAAGATTTCTTCATAATGTTACATTCTACAAAAAAACAGAAAGCATTTCAAATACGGCATTCAAATACGGTTTTTGCCATTACATGCACTGACCAGTCGCTCCTTCGCGCCCCAATTTTTCTCATCAACTAATGCGGAAGCTCTGCTCAATTTAAGAATCAATATTGAAATAAAGGCTGAAATTTTCTATAATCTGACAATTACACTAAAATCAAAATTATAACTAAAGGTGCACCGCCGTGTGCTGCCAACAACGCGTTTCATAGGAGAAAAGAAATGGCTTACTATTTTGAAGAACCTTCCCACACATTCGGGGAATATCTTCTCGTTCCAGGTTATTCATCTGCAGACTGCGTTCCAGACAAAGTCAGTCTTTGCACACCTGTTGTAAAATTCAACAAAAAAGCCGGAGAAAAATGTCCTCTTACAATGAACATTCCAATGGTCTCCGCTGTAATGCAGGCCGTTTCCGACGATAAACTTGCCATTGCACTGGCAAAAGAAGGCGGCATAAGTTTCATCTACGGAAGCCAGACTATCGAAAATCAGGCTGCCATGGTAAAAAGAGTAAAAGACTATAAAGCAGGTTTTGTTGTTTCCGACTCAAATATCCGTCCAGACCAGACTTTGGAAGAAGTTGTTGAAATAAGTGCTGCAACAGGCCATTCCACCGTAGCTGTTACAGAAGACGGGTCTTCAAACGGAAAACTCCTTGGAATCATTACTTCAAAAGATTTCAGAATCGGTCACTGTCCTAAAGGTTCAAAAGTAAAAGACTATATGACAGGCCTTAGTGAACTGGCTGTAGGAAACGAAGGAATTACGCTTTCAGAGGCAAACGAAATCATCTGGGATAAAAAAGTCAATCAGCTTCCTATAGTCGACAAAAACGGCAATCTTGTAAGTCTTGTATTCCGAAAGGACTATCAGGCTCACACAGAACACCCGCTGGAACTTCTTGATTCAAAACAGCGCTACATTGTAGGAGCAGGAATCAACACCCGGGACTATATGGAACGTGTTCCAAAACTTCTGGAAGCAGGTGCCGATGTATTTGTTCTTGATTCTTCAGAAGGTTTTTCCGAATGGCAGGCACGGGCTCTTAAAGATCTTCATCAGGCTTTTCCGGGAATAAAAGTTGGAGCAGGCAATGTTGTAGATGCTGAAGGTTTTAACTTTCTGGCAGATTCCGGAGCAGACTTTATAAAAATCGGAATTGGCGGCGGCTCAATCTGTATTACAAGAGAACAAAAAGGCATTGGCCGCGGACAGGCTACAGCAACAATAGAAGTTGCAAAAGCCAGAGATGAATATTACAAAAAAACAGGCATTTATATTCCTGTATGCTCCGACGGAGGAATTGTCCACGACTACCATGTAACACTTGCTCTGGCAATGGGTGCCGATTTTGTTATGCTTGGCCGCTACTTTGCCCGCTTCGAAGAATCTCCTTCAAACAAACTTGTTCTTAACGGAAATTATGTAAAAGAATATTGGGGCGAAGGTTCAAACAGGGCAAGAAACTGGCAGCGCTACGACCTGGGCGGAAAGAAAGGCATGGCATTTGAAGAAGGAGTTGATTCTTATGTTCCTTATGCCGGTCATCTTCACGACGGTGTAGGCATGACAATAAGCAAAGTAATTCACACCATGTGTAACTGCGGAGCCCTTACAATTCCAGAACTTCAGGAAAAGGCAAAAATTACCCTTGTTTCTCCAGTTACAATTCAGGAAGGTTCGGCCCATGATGTTACAGTAAAAAATACAACATCCGTACAAAGCTAAAAACTTAAAAAAACGCTCCGGTTCATTCAAACTGGAGCGTTTTTTTACAGAACAAATTTTAAAATACGTCTGGTCAAGGCACGCTATCGCTCAGGGCCTTGACTCAGCCGTTTTTAAAGTTTGTAATACACCTTAAATCATAAGAAAGATGAACACCTTTCAATTAACGGCTTAATGGAAGTTTTATCTGAATTATCAACGCCGCTGAAAGCCTCCAGAACATGAATATCATCCTTAGTTTTTTCAACTTTATTTTCCAGAGATTTTTTTATCATTTTCATTAAAAGTTTTTTAAAGAACCCCAGTTTTTGAGGATTATATCCGCCTTCAAGATAAAAGAAATTTTCATCATCCAAAACATTCAGTTCAACAATTTTTTTTCTGTTTTCTTCAGAAGGAAGCGACATTCCCACACCAAAAACAACAAGATTCTTTAAATTAAGGACTTTAATTTTATCGAATCCCATAAGGCACCCGCCCATAATCCATCCGCCGAAAACCACAAGATCAAAATCTGACGGAGAAAATTTCTTAAAATCTTTAAGTTCCACAGCCTCGCACTTAAGCTCATCTGCAATCCAACCGGCATATTTTTCCGTAAAGCCGGTTCCGCTTTTGTAAACAACAATACTTTTCATACACACCTCCAAAAAACAAATCTCACTAAAAAATCAACATCATTCAAAAGCAGCTTCATAAATGGCAAGAATATCACCGTACTCCAAAGTTTTATACCCCGGAAGATTTCTTGACCTGTTTCTTGTACAGCCATCGGTCATTTTATTTAAATCGTCTTTTTTTACGCCTAAAGATTTAAGATTCACCGGCATACCGATTTTTCTGTACAGTTCTTCCTGCAGGTCAATGGCTTTTTCTATAGTTTTTTCCGGATGCTCAAAATCAATATCTACATTCCATACTCTGGAAGAATACTGCAGCCACCGCTGAATATTGGAAGCATAAACATAACGGGCCCAACTGCACCACAAAGCTGCAAGACCAGCCCCGTGAGCAACATCAGGATAAAAACCAGAAACTTCATGTTCCATCTGGTGAACGGGAAGTATAAATTTCCTTCCGCAGCCAGTCAAACCGTTATGCGACAGAGAAGAAGCCCACATCATATTTGCCCTTGCTTCGTAATTACACGGATTATCAAGACATTCAAGCCCGGATTTTATTGTAGTTTTTATTAAATGCTCCGCAATTCCATCGGTTAAAACAGTATCAGAACCAATGCAAAAGTACCTTTCCATAGTGTGCATGCAAATATCCACAATACCGCAGGCAGTTTGATACGGAGAAACAGAAAAAGTTAATTCAGGATTTTCAATGGCAAAATCCATTCTGTTGCAGGAACAGCTGTATCCCCGTTTTTCCATGGAATCAGAATTTGTAATTACACAGGAATCCGACATTTCAGAGCCGGCAGCCGCCAAAGTAAGGACAGAACCTTTTTTAAGAGACTTTTCAGGAACTTTTTTTCCCAGCGAAAAATCCCACACATCAACATCAGGACAAGCAGCCCCATTAGCAATATCCTTTGCAGAATCAAGAACAGAACCGCCGCCTACAGCCAGAACAAAATCAACATTTTCAGCAAGACAAAGTTCAATTCCCCGGCGCACAAGAGAAAGTTCCGGATTCGGCTTAACACCACCCAGTTCAACAAAAGCAATGTTTTCAGCCGACAGATTTTTTCTTATTCGCTCCAAAAGACCGCTTTTTTCGGCAGAACCACCGCCATAATGAACAAGCACCTTTTTAGCACCGTAACTTTTAATAATTTTTCCCACATTATTTTCTTCGCCTTTCCCAAAAAAAACTTTTGACGGCGTGTTATAAACAAAATTTTCCATAAAAAAGCCCCCTTATACAAAAAAATTATACACCGTCATTTCGATTTTGTCTTAAAAAACAGGGTGGACCGCAAGCGGCCAGGCTTTTCGGGGTTCGGTAGCCCTCATTGCCTTTCAGGCAACGCCTTCGGCGCCCCTACAATCCTTTCCACACCATCCACAATCAGGGGGAGTTGCCCTGACCATTCGCTCCTTCGCGCCCCAATTTTTCTCATCAACTAATGCGGAAGCTCTGCACAATCATTAAGGCATTGTGGAAAAAATATAGAAAAAAAATTATAATAAGGAAAATTTATTCTTGTCCGGACACTTAAATGTAACCGGCATAAAAGGGGAAAAAATGAAAAAACTTCTTGCTTTAGTTCTGGCAGTTTCTGCCGGAATGTCGCTTTCTCTTTATTCACTGGACAAAAGCATTGCCGACAACGAAAAAGTCGAAAAAGTTGAAGCAATTACTTCCATTGCCAGCAAAAAGGGAAAGAAAATCTTTGTTGTAGGTGACTCAACTTTCAGTTCCTTCAACGATTCTTACTATTATCCGCGTTATGGAATCGGAACTAAAATTCAGGACTATCTTCTGGAAAACAAAGTTCAGGTTGTAAACCTTGCAATGTCAGGACGCTCTTCAAAAAGTTTCCTTACAGAACCGAACTATAAAACTCTTGTTCAGAACATAAAAAAAGGCGACTACCTTGTAATAGGATTCGGCCATAACGACGAAAAAACAGAAGAAGCCCGGTACACAAATCCTAACGGAACAAAAGAAGACTCCGGCTCTTTCAAAAATGTACTTTACGAAAACTACATCAAATTGGCACTTTCCAAAAAGGCAACGCCTGTTCTCTGTACTCCAATTGTACGCAGAGCTCCGGGAAAAGCTTACGAAGGTGCTTATGTTCACATTACAAAAAGCACTTCTGAATTTCCTGGAGGCGACTACCCTCAGGCAATAAGGGACTTAGGAAAAGAATGTGGCGTTATTGTTGTAGACAATACAGAATATACAAAAAAACTTTATGAATCCCTTGGCGACAATGAAACCGTAAAATTCCATGCATGGCTTGGCCACAAAAGCGGTTCAGTTGACAATACTCACCTGAACATGTACGGTGCCAGTTTAATGGCTTTCCATGTTGTAAATGAAATTGCCTCAAACGACAAAAACTTTGCAAAACTTGTAAAAAAAGACATAACAGAACCAAAAGAAGATTACCTTGTTCCAAACCCTTCCTACAAAATTCCTGTATATTCACCGTTTGAAAAATCAGACAAAAGTACAGTTTTTGAAACTACAGAACCATGGTACGGAACAGTATTCGGCGATATGGGCGGTGTAGAAAAAATTGCAGCCCCGGAAATTTATGAAATTGTAGAAGACAACGGAAAAGTAATGATGCACTCCGGCGGAAAAACCGGCTCTCCTAATGCAGGAAAAATTGCCTCCGGCTCAGACGGAATTGCCTTCTACTTCCAGCAGATTCCTTCCAATAAAGACTTTACACTTTCTGCCACAGTTGAAGTTCTGAACATCGTAAAAAACAATCAGGTTTCTTTTGGACTTATGGTTAGAGATGATGTTTACATCGACAAATACGACAACCAGGTAAAAAGCGACTATGTTGCTGCAGGTGTTTTAGGTCTTGCAAAAGGCGACGATGCTTACTCAACTTCCTTCCAGAGAGCAGACGGTTCCCTTAAGCAGACAACTGTTGCCAGCCAGCCATTCCCTGCAAAAGGTTCAAAAATTCCACTTTCCATAACAAAAACTGGAAATACATATTCAGTAAAATTCGGAAGCGATACGGCAACATATACAGCCGATTTAACTTCCGTAGATTCAAAATGGGTTTATGCAGGACTTTATACAGTCAGGGCAGCCTATGTTGAATACTCAGACATTGTATTGGAAATAAAATAAAAAATTCAGATTAATAAAAAAAGACGCTGTAACACCCCTTCAAAGGAGATTACAGCGTCATAAATTACAGCAAGTCAAAACTTTATTTTTTTAGAAAAATTTTACAGACAACCATAAGCATTACTTCAACAATACCCAGAATAACAAGAATTATTAAATGCTTAAATCCCGGCTTCCGTATTTTTGCTTCCGAAATAAACATAAAAGCACAAATTCCCATAAAGAACATATAAACAAGAGTTAAATCCAGTTTATTCGCCAGCAT
Organism: uncultured Treponema sp.; assembly: GCA_945833725.1. Lineage (GTDB taxonomy): Bacteria > Spirochaetota > Spirochaetia > Treponematales > Treponemataceae > Treponema_D. The sequence continues at coordinate 1,992 of CAMAFU010000028.1, read as the reverse complement.
AAGAAGGTAAATAAGCGGGAAAATAATTGCAGATGTTGTTACAGGAACACCTGCAAAATATTCACGGTTTCCGCTTTCTACTTCCTGCCGCTCGTCTTCTGTAACATTATAGTATGCAAGCCTTATTACGGCCGTAAGTACATAAACAGCACAAATTGCAAAAAGAACATCGGTAAGGTATGAGTAATAGTGGGTTTTAGTTGTAAGCCGGATAAGAAAACGGGATGTCTTTATTAAATTAAAGCCGATGGCAGCCGGCAAAACTCCAAAGGCAATAACATCCGAAAGGGAATCAATCTGAATACCGAATTTTTTTTCGAAGGATGAGCGGTTTTTCTTTGTACGGGCAACTTTACCGTCAAAGGCATCAAGACCACCGCACACCATAAGACAAATTACGGCACCAAGAATAAGCTGGGGCTGAAAAGAACAGGCAATACCGACAACGGCAGAAATAATTGACATGTAAGTCAAAACAACAGTGTAATCATAAACTCCAAGCATATACAACCTTACTAAACAAAAGTAGAAATCAAGGTTATTTAGAATATTTTAATAAAACTGTGAAAACTTTACACAAATTTTACAAATAACCGACACGAAATATTAACATCGAAAAATAATACTTGCAATATATTTTACTTTTCATCAATATTGTTGTCTATGGTTCAGTCGTTCATCAACTTTTTTACAACTTATGTTTCCTCATATTGGCCCGTTGTGGTTTTTATACTCCTTCTTTTTGCAGGCTTAAACCTGCCTGTTTCAGAAGATGCCCTTATAGTGCTGTCTGCAGGAATTTCCTTTGCGGATCACAGGCTTATAATTCCAAACTGGATTGGACTTATTTCTGGAATTTACATCAGCGACATAATAAGCTACTTTTTTGGATTTTTTATTGCAAAAGGTGCAAAACACCTGAATTTCTTTAAGAAAAAACTAACGCCACCACGAATGAAAATTTTGGCAAAAACACTGGATGATTACGGTTTCAGAACTTTTATTGTGTGCCGGTTCATTCCCTTTGGCATAAGAAACATACTTTTTATGGGCTCTGGTTTTGTAAATCTTTCCTTAAAAAAATTCCTGCTTTACGATGGAGTTGCCAGCCTTATAAGCTGCACAACCCTTTACACGCTTATTCTCTTTTTGGGGCAGAAAGCAAATTTAGGTTACAAAATAGGCGGCATTGTTCTTTTTGTAATTTTAATTATATGTGCAACAGTACTGGGAATAAGAGTCATAAAAAAAGAATCATCATCCCAGACAGAACAGAATCAGCAGGAAAATCAATAGCCAAAAAGTTAAGCATTTTCTTTGTTTTCTTCGCTTGGTGCAAACTTTGAACTAAAATATGCAAGGCTTCCCCCTGCTGCAAAACAAAGAATGCAGGAAATCCACATTACAGCACCGTTTATGGCAGAAAATCCCGGAAAAACAGGAACAACAGAGCCGCACAAAAGACCAAAGATTACCGCATAAGTATTGTTAGGCACTTTTTTAAGAAGAAAACGAACGAATCCCGCTCCAAAAACAAGCCCAAGCACAACGCCTATACCGTTTGGCACAAGAAGTATAATTGCCTGTAGAGTTTCTCTAAAATTAAACAAAGATGGAATGCAGTACATTATAATTGGATAAACACCCATAATAAGCATAATAAGGGAACCTGAAATTCCAGGTATTATCATGGCAACAGCACCCAAAACTCCGGCTGTAAAAATTTTTATAAGGAGAGGCAGTGTTGGTTTTGGCATGGAACCGATAATCTGAGATTTGTCGAAGGACTGTTCAAGCTGCGAAAAAAACACAAGAAAAGCAAAACCTGCCAGAGCACACAAAACAATGGAAATAATTCTGCCTGCTCCAAATTTTTCGTTTTCACTTTTTTTTGTCATAAAGGAAAATAAAAGAGGAATGCTTCCAAAAATAAGTCCTACAAAGAAAAAATTTGTTTGAACAGGAAATTTTGTATAAAGAATGGATATAAGT
>CAMAFU010000027.1 GCA_945833725.1 uncultured Treponema sp. | reverse complement strand
TACCCTAACGGAACAGAAGACGAAAAAAAGGCAGAAACTGACGGTAATGTTGCAGGTTTATACCTTTCCGACGGCATGATTCCAAATTTTGACTACATTACAATAAAAGGCAAAGGAATAAAAAACGGAACAGGACAGTCAGCAAATTACTATCAGGTAAAAGTTTCTGTAAATAATTCTGCCTACGGTTCCATTGAATTCTCTCCAGAACAGGATAGCTATATTGAAGGAACTGAAGTTACCGTAACTGCAACTCCTAAAGAAGGCTATGTTTTTGACTCATGGTGCGGAACAAATACAGATACAACAGGAAGTTTTAAAGTAAAGGTTGATTCCGACAAAACCTTTAAGGCAAATTTCATTTCAGCTTCATACAACAAGGAAGAAAGCCTTAAAGGTCTCGAAGGCTACGCTTCTGTCTGCGACGATGCTGGCACTGCCTACACCATTACTGGCGGTTTTGGCGGAGAAGAAATTACAATCGCTTCTTATGCTGACCTTTTTGCAAACAAGTCAAAAATTTCCGGTAACGACCCGGCAATCATCAAAGTTACAGCCCGCATCTCTTCTGCAGAATGGATTGGTTCAGCTGATTACACAAGTGCACTTAACGCTTTGACAACCGCCGGCACAACAGAAGCCGAAGCAAAATTCATCCTTAAAAACCGCAGCTTTACCTTCGACATCGGTTCAAACAAAACTGTAATCGGCGAAGTGGGCAAAGATTACGGCTTTAAGAACATCAACCCTAAAATCAGCGGCACAAATGTTATTGTAAAATACCTGCACTTTGGAGATGTAATTAGTGACGACTACTTTGACGGAAAAGGCAACGATGCCCTGAGCATTAAGGGCGGTCAGCATGTATGGATAGACCACTGCGAGTTTAGCTCAAGCCTTACTCCAAAAGAAGTAGACGGCACGGACATAAATTTCAGCGACCACAAATTCCCTGTAGATTTGGAAGGCGAAAACTCCACACCAGAACAAAAATGGACTAAAGACTTCTACGACGGGCTTCTCGATGTTTCCGAAACAAGCCGCTTTGTTTCCATTTCCAACAGCTACTTCCACGACCACTGGAAAGCCTGTCTTTGCGGCGGTTCCAACGACAAGGCAGAAAGCCGGCCTCAGGGAAGTCAGGTTCGCATGACAATGTACAACAACTACTTCGAAAACATTCACTCCCGCCAGCCTTTGTTCCGCTTTGGAAGAGCCCACATCTATTCAAGCTATCTCAAGGGTGCTGACGGCGATGCAACAGGAATCGAAGTAAGGGCAGAAAGCCTTGTTTATGTAGACAATGTTTGCTTTGAAAACATCCGCTCCGACAGAAAAGTAGGCTGCTGGAACTCATCAAGCGGTCTTGGCGAAGGAAAATGGACTGTTAAAGACTGTCCTGGAGAATCAGATACCAATAACGCAGGATTTACTCCTCCATATACATGGACAAAAACTTCTGCCAGCGACTCTAAAACAAATCTGCCAACTAAAGCAGGAATTAAATAAAAATTGTTTTATATTCTAACTTAGAATTTTTGCCCGGTGCTTAAGTTTTTTAGTGCCGGGCATTTTTTTTACGAAAAATCAAAAAAAGAGGCTGTTTCTGCATTACGGTAAATATGCTTTTCCCAGTAGCCTGTTAAATTTTTCTGTTCGTCCCGAAGGGCAATTATGTATACATCGCGATTTTCTTTTTCATTATGAAATTCGTATACAGAATTGTTGTCGGAACTTTTTTTAAACCATTCCACAGTCTTTTTTATTAACATCCGGGAATTTTCGTTGTGACAGTCCAGCAGATTTTTTCCCGTTAAATCTTTTCCGTATTTTTTTACAGCAAAGGGATTCATATAAACAATCGTGTCGTTTAAATCACACACAACAACCGAAGAAGGTTCACTGTCCAACACAGCCTTAAAAAAATCAATATTCATCATCATTCACCTCGTAATAACCGTGGAATTAAAAATAACAAAAAAAACATTTCCTGTCATTTATTTTTTATAAATGCAAAGACACTGGCTGCGACCTGACAGAAGCTGGGATTTCATTTGAAACTGCGCCGTTTTTTCTGTAGAATGTTAAAACTATGGAATTTACACAAGAAACAATGGACTCCCTCGTTGTTAACGAAGTGGATATTATGAAAAAAATTGCGGAAGAACTTAACATCCGCGTAAGTCAGGTTAGTGCCGTTATCAGTCTTATTAACGAAGGCTGTACCGTTCCTTTTATTTCCCGCTATCGTAAAGAAAAACACGATAATTTAAACGAAGTTCAAGTTGCAGCCTGCGATCATTCATTTAAATCTTACAAAAATCTTGAAGAAAGGCGTCTTGAAATTGTCCGGGGCATTTTTGCACAAGGCAAACTTACAGACACTCTCTACCAAGCCGTTATGGGTGCAAAAACCCTTACCGAACTTGAAGATTTGTGGGCTCCTTTCAAAAAGAAAAAGAAAACTCGCGGCATGGTTGCCCTGGAAAAAGGTTTGGAAGGTCTGGCAGACTTTATTTGCGGCGAAAACGACGATGCTGCTGTAGAAAAAGAAGCCGAAAAATTCATAAAAACCGACAATGAAGATCAGGCATTAAATGTAGAAACTGCTGCCGATGCTATTGCCGGTGCAAAAGACATTATTGCCGAAAAAACAAGCCAGAACACCGAAAACCGCTCTGCTGTCCACGACCTTTACATGGCCAGTGGTTCAATTATTTCAAAGGGAATTGTACCAGAAGGTCAGGATGCCGAAACTGTCGAAAAAACTTCTACTTACAAAATGTACTGGGATTATTCCGAACCATTGAATCAGGTTAAACCCCACAGAATTCTCGCACTTAACAGGGCAGAAAGGGAAGGTGCATTAAGCGTTACCATTGATGTTCCTGTTGATGATGCTGTTTCCCTTCTTCAGAAAAAAGTAAAAATTTCAAATACATACCATAAAGATGCCATCGAAGACGGACTTGTACGGCTTTTATCTCCTGCCGTTGTAAGGGAAATCCGCTCCGACGAAACAGACGAAGCCGACAGTCACGGAATTGGAATTTTCTCCGAAAACCTCCGCAACCTTCTTATGACTCAGCCTATTAAAGGAAGCCGTGTTTTAGGAATTGACCCGGGAATCCGTACAGGAACAAAATGTGCCGCTTTGGATGAAACAGGTAAATATCTGGGCTATTTTAAAATTTTTCAGGTACAAAACCCGGAAGATGCCTACAAACAGATTAACGACGCCATCGACAAATACGACATTCAGGTAGTAGCTGTTGGAAACGGTACAGGCAGCCCAGAAGTTCAGGCTCTTGTAAGCAAAGTAATCAGCGAAAATTATGCTGGCGGAGATGTTCAGTACACTGTAGTTGATGAATCCGGTGCTTCTGTTTATTCTGCCAGCCCTGTTGCAACAGAAGAATTCCCGGAACTTGACCTTACTATCCGCGGAGCCATAAGCATGGGCCGCCGTTTGCAGGATCCTCTTGCAGAACTGGTAAAAATTGATCCAAAAGCCATCGGAGTCGGCCTTTATCAGCACGATGTAAACCAGAAAAAACTGGCAGAACAGCTGGACGAAGTTGTGGGAACTGTAGTAAATCAGGTTGGAGTAAACTTAAACACCGCTTCATACATGCTTCTTAAATATGTTTCAGGAATCAACCTTTCAACTGCAAAAAAAATCGTAGCATACAGAGATGCCAACGGCAAAATTACAAGCCGGGAAGAATTAAAAAAAGTTCCTGGTCTTGGACCTAAAGCATTTGAACAGTGTGCCGGATTTTTAAAAATTGCAGAAAGCAGCGATCCTCTCGACAACACCTGGGTTCATCCAGAAAATTACGATGCTGCCAGAGAAATTCTGTCTTATGTTCAGCAGAAAAAAGCCGTTCCTGCCGATGTAAAAAAATCCCTCTGCGAAAAATATAATGTAGGCGAAACAACTCTAAATGACATTATCGAAGAACTGGGCAAACCAAACCGCGACCCAAGAGAAGATTATCCTGCTCCAATCATGCAGAAAGGCGTTGTAAAGTTCGAAGACCTTTCTACCGGCATGAAAGTTACAGGAAAAATCAAAAATGTTGTTGATTTCGGTGCCTTTGTTGATATTGGTCTGCACGAAACAGCCCTTATTCATGTTTCTGAATTAAGCGACAGTTTTGTTTCTGACCCTATGGATGTTATAAAAGTAGGCGATGTAAAGGAATTTACCATTATTGCCCTAGATAAGGACAGAATGAGAATAAGCCTTTCCCTTAAAAGCGATGCCCACACCAGACTTGGACAAACAAACGAAGGCAAAAAAAGCGAAAAACCAGTTTCTGCCGATGGAAAACGCCGTGTTGTTGTAGTAAAAAAAGCTGGAAATGCTCCAAAAAGCGACAGACCTAAAAAAGAATACAGCCACAGCTACGGAAGCGACGACGGAATGAGTTACAATCCTTTTGCAGCCCTGTTAAAAAAATAAAAACTTTCCCAGAATGTGCAGGCAAAAACAGAACAGTTTATCCTGCACATTCACTGCCGGAATCAAAAACAAACAAATCTATTCTTTTTTTTTCTTTTCTTTTGAAAGCCTGTTTAATTCTGCAAGATATTCAATCTGTTTCCGTTCTTTCGATTCTTCAATTTTACTTTCTTCAGAATTTTTATTATCAATAAGTTTTACAAAAACCTTATAATTTGTTGGGTCAAAGAAAATTTTTCGCGGAAGAATGCCGCCTGTATCTGAACTGCGAACTTCTATGTTATGCTGCCGGAGAAAATCAAAGGCAAATTTTATATTGGACTCGCCTACCAGATCTTTGCCGTCAGAGGTCGTGGAATTAAAAATATTTCCTCCGCCAAAAACTTTTGCAATGCACCGGCTCAAAACTGCGCCCCTTTTTTCCAGACTGGAAATAAGCATTTCCATTGCATATTCACCGAACCTGCCCAAAAGCCTGTCGTTTTTATCTGGTACGGCACTTGTGTCTTTTGCCAGCATATAGTGGTTCATGCCGCCTACCGCAGCAATAGGATCGTAGAGAACAATACTTACACACGAACCAAGAACTGTAGAAATTAACTCAGGCCCGGAAGAAACATAAAATTCACCGGGATAAATTATTACAACATTTCTGTTAAAATGGAGATCAAAATATTTGTTCATAATTTAGAAAAAAGTAATATTACCGGAATCGGCTCCGCTTTCAATTTCAAAACCACCGATTTTTCCGGCAGCTTCTTTGTGAGCCGTAATAGTAAATCTGTCGATTATATCCCGGAATTTAGAATCTTTAATAACCCAGTCAGAAATATGCCGTTCTTCCAGAGCTTTTTTCTGTTTTATCTTAAGTTTTTCCATAGAAGATTTCAATTCATTTTTTAAGTTTTTAAGGCTCAGATTCAATTCCTGAATTTGAGACAAATCTTTTGCTACATTTTCGCACTTTTTTTCGAAGCCAAAAGGGAACACCTGAAAATGAGACATAATTGATTCTAAATTTGCCTGGGTTTTTGTTAATTCGTCGAAGAATGATGATTTATTTTTCCGCAGAGCAAACATTTTTGAGTTGTCGGAATCAAGAAGCCTGTTAAAACTTGAAAGAAGCGTTGCCGTTTCCCTTATGAATTTTGAAAGCAGTTCTTCCATTACATCCAGAGCATCGTTTGCCGACTTAATAAGATTATCCATATCCATTACGGAATCTTTTACAGATTTTATTGCCTCGTTTTTTGAAACTTCAATCTGCTGAAGGATTCTTACATGGTGAAGGCGGCTCATTACAGGACGAAGGTTGCCAAAAACCGTGTACATTGTGCGGGCTTTTTCCGTAATGCTTTGGGTAGTGTGATACAAATCTTTCTGTACAAGATGATACTGACTGAACCTGTCTATTACCTTTTTGTATTGCCCTATAATAAGCTGAAGCCGTAAATCAATGTTTTCCGGGCTGTCTACTTCGTTGCTTATAAACCTGTTTTCGAAGGAATTTTTTTGAGTTTCTACGGTAGAAAGGTTTGCAGTAACAACGCTCCAGTTTTTGTCAAAATCAACAAAACAGTCGGAAAGTTTTTTGGAAATATCTTCAAGGACTTTTATTGAAAGCTCAAAAAGCGAAATATTAAAGCCAAGGGCATCCAGTTCTTCATCGCTGCCGACCGTAAGATTAGAAATATCGTTTGTCTGGCTAAGGCAACTTTTTACATGATTTAATGCCTGACGGATAATATCTTGATACTGAAGATTTTCCATTGCCTTCTGGATTGGCGGATAAACATTTTCTATTGAGGTTTCTATTGAATTTAGCGGAACCATTACACTGGAAATAAGTTCGTTTATTGCAGAAGAACCGGAATTACCTTCCTGAGAAAGATTTTTCTGTTCCCCAAGAATATTCGTAAAAATTTCTTTAAGGCCATTTATATGATTTATAAGCTGTTTTTCTTCTTCCAGAAGTTTGTCCGAAAAAAGGAACATATCTTTTGAAAGCCGCTGAAGATTTTCTGTAATACGGCTGAAAGCAAGCCCTTTTTCGCCAGATTTTATTGAAATAACCATAGCATTAAGGGCAATCAATTCCATCTGCTCGGAATCTTCTTTAATAGATGCAATAAATTTATCTAGTTTTGAAAGAGTTTCAATTTTGTTGTTAAGTTCCGAAAAAAGTGGCTTATATTTTTCGTCGTAGTCGTTAAAAAGTGCGTCTTCCTGATTTGTTGTTTTTTCATTGCCAGCCTGCATTGTTTTTAAAACAGACTGGAGATGCTGAATGGAATTTTCGCTGTCTCTGTCTAAAAGTGATGCAAAAAGATTTCCTAAATCAAGAAAATATTTTTCTGATAAATCGCTGACCTGATTGATTGAAAATAAAATTTCGTTTATGTCCATAATGCTGCCTTGCTCCACCCTATGTTTTTCCGTTATTTATTTTCGTCAAAAAAAACGGTTTTTTTAATATTCAATCATTGTTTTCGATAGATTTTCGCTGCTCAAAGAAGAAAATTCCTGTTTTAATTCTTCGAGGTCTGTATTTTCGGAAACAATTTCCTGCTCATCTTCAAAACTATTTAAATTGTTGTAGTAATAAGTATGATTTATGATTCTGCCGGCACTCATATTTATGCCCTGCACAAATTTGCATCCTGGATTTGCCAGTGCCAGAGGCTTTCGTAAAGCAATGGAAAAACTAACCTGCTCATCTTTTTGAAGAAGACCTACAAAATCAACAGAAATGCCAAGTTTTCCAGAAATTAAGGAGCGCAGCCTGTTTGCCATTTGAATGTCGTCGGAAGTTTGTGCCTGATTCATTACAATTTGAGGCCTGAATTTTAAAAGTTCGTCTTTTACAGGTTTTGCCGACTCAAATTTTGTTTCCAGTTGATTTAATAAATCAAGAAAACCGGCTTCTGTTCCAGAAACAGAATTTTTAAGGTAGTCGTTTATAAAAAGCCTTTCTTCGCTTTTTGCCTTAAACTGCCGCATTACAAAACGAAAAGCCGCAGCCTTTAAAAACGAATAAGCATTAAGGACAGAAGTAAGTTCAGGTGTTGTAACGATTATTGAATTTTTTGTAAGAAGAAAAAAATCAAGAGTGTTGTATGTTGTACCGGCACCTAAATCGAGAATTGCATAATCGGCTTCCAGAGAATTAAGTGCCTTTATAATCCGCTTTTTTGACGGAGAATCCATATTTGCCGTTCCAGGATAAAGACAGTCGCCTGCAATAAAAGAAAGGTTTTCGATTCCTGTGTCCTGCAGCAAAGATGAAAAATCCGAAGTTTGCCGGTAAATAAAATTACCAAGACCAGAATGGTTGTTTTTGAGACCAAGTAATGTATGAAGATTAGCCCCGCCAAAATCAAAATCGGCAAGAACAACGGACTTTCCTTTTTGAGCAAGTGCCACAGCAAGATTTACGGCGAAGGAACTTTTGCCTACACCACCTTTACCACTGGCTACAGGAAGCAAATTTACCATACAGAAATTATAAGGTCATTTTACAGTTTTTACAATGTAATGAATCAAAATAATTGAAACAAACTAAGATCAAAATTTGTGTGGTTTTTGGCAGGTTCGGAGGAAGAACAGGCTATTTTTTGTGATGTTTGGTTTTTATTTTTTTTGAGTAAAACTTAGCCCGGATTGGAGCCCCGAAGTTGGTGGTGTCCTAAAATTACAGTTTATAAAATGTATCTTGAAATAAATTAATCTTTAAAGGACTTTCAGGACGCCACCAATGAGCGAATAGCGAAGGGCGGAAAGCCGGTGATGTTTTTATATATGCTCCTTGATAATTCTGCGCTTGTTTTAAAATTGCTGCCCGGTTGATTTTTATATTTGTTTATGGTATTTTATTTTTCGCCAGGACCTAACAAAGTCTGCCTTTTGCACCGTGTCAGAGGGGGAACCCAGCAGCACACATCAGGCGGTTCTTGTGTCTAGTTATCCTGGCACTTTTTTTTATGACTGATATTCTTTTAACAGTTCTTCCAGTTCTTTTATCTGTTCTTTTATTTCCTGGCCGGTATCTGTATCTGCTACATATTGCCTTGCAGAAAATTTTTCAACTTGAATTGTGTCGCTTACAATATCACTGTCTTTTTCGATAACATCCTGCGCACTTGTAAATTTTTCGTGAACAACAAGCCTGAGCCCATAAGAATTACACACAAGCGTATAACCGGCAATTCCTGTTTTTTCGTGGTAGGCAGCGGCAAATCCTCCGTCGATAATAAGAAGTTTTCCGCCGCATTTTATAGGACTGTCGCCTTTTTTTACTTCCTGCGGAACATGACCGTTTATTATGTGGGCTTTTTTTGCATCAACGCCAAATTCCATCATTATGCGCTCTACAACTTCCAGATCATCAACTTCGTCGTAGTAATGATTTTTTGTTTCCAAACTGGCTTTTTTATCGTCTATGAACATATTTTCAAAAACGGCCATTTTCTGTTTTCCAAAAAGAGGGGATAAAGGGCCTTCCCACAAATACCACAGAATATTTCCGCCCTTTTCTTTTTCGTCGCTTCCTTCTTTTGAAAAATAGCCTTTCCGTGCCCATGTTTCCAGTTCATCGTACAGAGCTTTGCCGGAACACTTTTTTCCGTAAATATCGGCTTCCAAAAAACGGCCTTTTTCGTCTACAGGCATGCAGCCGTGGTAAAGCAGATTTCCGTTAAAAACTTTATATAAACTTCCGTTTTTGTAAAGAAACTTCACATGTTTCTGAAGTTTTTCGCAATGAACAAAGGAATATTTTAGTCTTGCCAGAACCTGTATTTCATCTTCGTTCAACTGCCAGGGACAGTTTTTATTTACTGTGGGCATTTCTGTTGAATTTAACTGCCACTGTTTTCCATCGATTATTACAGTCCGGTTTTCCCAGTTGATTTTGTCCAGAATAAGGCGGTTTTCCATTTTGAAGCAGGGGTTGTTTTTTATAAGTTCATGTTCAACTTTAAACTGCATCATTGTTATTGCCTTGTGAACGGCCTGACGATCCATGTGCCCGTAATATTTCATGCAGAATGTAACAAGAGGCGTAAGGTTGATTCCGTAACCTTCTTCTAAAACATCAAGGTTATTGTATCTTGCGCAAAGGCGGACAACATTTGCAATACAGGCTAAATTTCCGCTGGCTGCCCCCATCCACACTGCATCGTGGTTTCCCCATTGAATGTCTACAGAGTGATAGTCAATCAGCTTGTCCAGAATTTTATGAGGTTCGGGGCCTCTGTCAAAAATATCGCCAATTATGTGCAGGTGATCTATTACAAGATATTGAATAAGATTGCAGAAAGTTTCTATGTAAGAATCTGCCGCTCCCAGCCGTATAATGTTCTGAATAATGTTGTTGTAATAGGCCTGCTTGTCGTTTAATTCTTCTTTTTCCGTTATAAGTTCTTCGATGATATAGGCATAACTTGCAGGAATTGCTTTACGCACTTTTGAACGGGTATATTTCGACGACACCCGGCGAAGAATTTCTACCAGCCGGTGAAGCGTAACCGTATACCAGTCGGCCATATCCTCTTCTTCCAGCTTAACTTTTTCAAGTTTTTCTTTCGGGTAATAGATGAGGGTGGCAAGGCTCTTCTTAACCTGAGCCGATTCCCTGTTTCCAAAAACTTCTTCAATCTTTGTACGGATTGAACCGGAGCCGTTTTTAAGAACATGAGAAAACTGTTCCCACTCGCCGTGAATGTCCGACAGAAAGTGTTCCGTTCCCTTTGGCAGGTTAATTATTGCCTGAAGGTTTACTATTTCTGAAATAACAGAATCCGCCGTGGGATACTGTCTAGCCAAAATCTTTAAATATTTTTTTTTATCGCTCATTTTTCTGCTTTATAAACAAGATTTCCTTTGTAAAAAGTTGCATGAATACGGCCTGTAAGAACTTTTTCGTCGAAGGGAGAAGATTTTCCCCGGCTTTTAAAGTTTTTTGTCTGAACAGTCCAGTTTTCGTTGGGATCAACAAGAACAAAATCGGCTTCCATGCCTGGAACAAGTTTTCCCTGATTTAGTTTTAAAAGCCGTGCAGGATTTTCCGACATAAGGCGGCTTAACTTTTCCAGCGGCAGCCCTTCTTTTTTTACAAGAACCGTATTGCAGACGGCAAAAGCAGTTTCCAGCCCCGAAAAACCTGGAGCACCGGCCGCCTTATCTTCCTGAGTGTGCGGCGCATGGTCTGTTGCTATTACATCTACCGTGCCGTCTTTTATTGCGGCAATTAAAGCAAGCCTGTCTTCTTCGCTTCTTAAAGGCGGATTTACTAATGCCCTTATGTACGGAGCTTCTGTGCCGGAAAGTCCAAGATGATGAGGTGTTACTTCTACAGTGCAGTTAAATCCATTGTTAAAAGCTCCGCCGTGAACAGCATTTTTTGCCCTTCTTACAGCGTTAATGCTTTGTGCTGTAGAACAATGGCATATATGAATGTGGCATCCGGCAACCTTTGCAATTTCGATATTTCGTTCTGTGGCGGAATCTTCTGCCAGAGAAAGGAGTTTATTTGCAGCCTTAAGGTTTCCGTCGATTTCAAAATTAACAGAATCCGGCACTTGGGAAACATCTGCATTAATTTTTCCGGCAGGCACATCATATTTTTTCATAAAATCCAAAGCCCTTGTTCTGTATGGCCGGGCAGCCACAGCAAGAGAAGTGTCTTCGCAGTGGCAGCAGACAATATTTCTGTTTTCGGCGGCCTTTTTCATGGCAGCAAGCATAATATCGGCTTCCGGTACATCGTGGCCGTCTTCGCTTATTACAGGAAATTCTGAAGAACTAAGAGAATCAAGATGGTCTGTAGTTTTTCCGTCAAAATCTTTTGTAATGCTTACAGCCTGAATAAGAGATGCTTTTTGCCTTGAGCGGGCTTCTTCCATAATTTTTTTTGCCATAATGCCAGAAGAAACCACAGGCTTTGTATTAGGCATTGCAACAACGGCTCCAAAACCACCTGCACAGGCAGCTTCCAAACCGGAATCCAAATCTTCTTTTTGAGTTTGCCCCGGATACCGGAAATGGGCGTGCATATCAACAAAAGACGGCATAATCGTAAGATTTTTCGCATCTATAAAAACAGCAGGAGTTTCCTCCCCCAAAACGGAAGAAACAATTTTTTCGGCTTCACTTGCATTTTTAACATCGCCTAAAAATACGGCCTTTATTATCCCCTTAAAAACAATAATCATTCCCCGGCAATTAAGGGATGAATCTACAAGGTTTGCATTATAAACGGCAAGAGCCTGTTTTTTTGTTATGCCTGTTGATTTTTGAACGCTGGATTCAAGATTTTTAAGATTCTGACTGTTTTTCATAATAATTCCACATTAATTTATTCTAAATTTCCTGCTCCATAAAAAGCATCGCAATATTCACACCGGTAAGTTGCCTTTTCTCTGTCGGCAAGCACAAAAGTTTGAGGAACATAATGTTCTGTCATTGTTATGCACCGGGGATTCTTGCACCGGATAACATTTTCAACGCGCTCCGGCAATTCCATTTTTATTTTGCGGACAATTTTTTCGTCTTTGATTATGTTTACAGAAATATTCGGATCAATAAAGCCCAATACTGAAAAATCAATGTTAATTATGTTATCAACTTTTATAATGTCTTTTCGCTCTGTTTTTTTTGAAGGAACATTCATTATAAGAGCACTTGTAAACTGAGCCTTATCCAGCCCCAGCCAGTGAAAAATCTGCGGACCATAGCCAGCTTTTATATGATCAATTACAATTCCGTTTTTGATTGTATCTACATTCAGCATTACAAAACCCCCAGCAATTTGGAAATTAACGCCATGCGGGCAAACATCCCGTATTTTACCTGCTTAAAGTACGCAGCCCGCGGATCACCATCAACTTCCGGAGCAATTTCGTTTACCCTTGGAAGAGGATGAAGAACAATCATATCTTTTTTTGCAAGTTTCATTTTGCTGTTGTTCAAAATATAGCTGTCTTTAAGCCGTAAATAATCCTGTTCATTAAAAAATCTTTCTTTTTGAACTCTTGTCATATACAAAATATCAAGTTCGCCAATAACATTCTCTAACTTTTCTGCCGTAATAAACTGAATGCCAGCCTTTTGAAGAAAATTAGAAACCCAGTCCGGCACCCTTAACTCTTCCGGGCTTATAAAAACAAATTTATTATTTTTGTAACGGCTCATAGCCTCTGCCAGCGAGTGAACTGTACGCCCAAATTTTAAGTCGCCGCAAAAACCTATTGTATGCCCTTCAAAGCCGCCTTTTAATGCCCGGATTGTAACAAGGTCTGTTAAAGTCTGCGTAGGGTGATAGTGCCCGCCGTCTCCGGCATTAATAACAGGACAATCAGAAAATTTACCTGCCAGAAGAGCCGCACCTTCCTTAGGATTTCTCATAGCAATTACATCAACATACGACGACACAGTTCTTATTGTATCTGCCAGCGATTCCCCTTTTGATGTTGAACTATTAGCCGCATCACTAAAACCTTCTACAGAACCACCCAGATGAAGCATAGCTGCCTCAAAACTTAAACGGGTTCTTGTACTCGGCTCAAAAAAAAGTGTCGCAAGAATTTTCCCGCGACACACATCATTAAATGAAGAAGGATCAACAATCATCTGCTCAGCCAAAGAACAGATTTCATCCACTTCGGCAACCGATAAATCATTTGGCTGAATTAAATTTCTACCTTTTAGCATGAGTTTATTTTAACACAACAAAAGTAAATTTGCCATATAGTTTTTAAAAGCAAAATAAAAAACACCACCGGCTTTCCGCAGTTCCGCTGTCCGCTCCATCCGCCACAGGCGGACGGCTTCGCCGCTGCTCCAATCCGGGCTAGGTTTTACTCAAAACAAAAAATTAAAAACATCACGAAAAAAATTACTTTTTCTTTTTGTCTGCCGTTATAGGCAAATTCTTTCCAAAAGCCCAGCCCACCGACACAGAGTGGCGTTTTTCGCCCAAAAGGTCGTTAAGAAAATAATCAAAATTATACTGGGCAAAAAGGTCGATTCCAAAAACAAAAGGAAAATCAATGCCGGCAGAAAGCCTTCCAATAATGCCTGTTTCAAAAAATTTATTGTCCTCAGATTTTTCTGTTCTGTCTTTGTTGTGGTAAAAATCCACGGCAGTAGCTCCCATCGCAGTCAGTCCGTACAAATTCAAGTGCCCCGC
>CAMAFU010000026.1 GCA_945833725.1 uncultured Treponema sp. | reverse complement strand
AGGCGCGTTAGACGCCGGAGCCGCGGATAGCCCGGTTTTTTGCGGAGCAAAAAATGCCCCCATATATATGGTTTTTATTGTTCCGCATTTTTATAACTTGAAGGGCATCCGCTGCAACCGCAACAGCACTTTCCGCTTTTTTTTGCGTCCAGATGTTTTTTGCAAAGCGATTTTATTATTCCAGTTATAACTATAAAAAGTATTGCACATACAATAACAGTTCCCATAATATCCTCCTGTAAAAACTCCGCGTTAGCGGCAGCGCATGGATGCGCTGAAAAAGTTTGCGAAGCAAACAGTGATAAAAAATACACGGATGTAGTTTTTATCACGCCTCACATAAAAAATTTAATTTATGCCGTTTTGTATTTGTCTTTTCTGAATATCATATAAATAAGACCTGCCAAAGATGCAGAACCAAGAACGACTCCAATTATTCCGGTAAAACCTGTAACCTGTCCTGTAAAAAGGCTGCCAAGCTGATTTACAATAAACGATATAATGTATGCAAAGCCACATTCATACCCAATGGCAAACCAGAACCATTTTTTACTGTTCATTTCTCTTTTTATTGCTCCCATTGCGGCAAAACACGGTGCACAGAGCAGGTTGAATATAAGGAAAGACATTCCCGTAACTTTTGTAAAAACTGCTGCCATATTTGCGTAGGCTTCTGTTCCTCCGTAAAGGATACCCATAGTTCCTACAATATTTTCTTTTGCCACAAGACCGGTAATTGCAGCTACTGTGGCCTGCCAGTTTCCCCAGCCTAAAGGTTTAAAAATCCAGCAGATTCCGCGACCGAAGTATGCAAGAATTGAACAGTCTACCTGGTCTTTTTCCAACATTCCAAAACTGCCGTCCTGCCAGCCAAAAAAGGAAAGGAACCAGACTGCAACTGTAGAAAGAAGAATAATTGTTCCTGCTTTTTTTATGAACGACCAGCCTCTTTCCCACATAGAGCGGAGAATGTTTCCTACAGCCGGCCAGTGATACGAAGGCAATTCCATTACAAAAGGCGAAACTTCCCCGGCAAATATTTTTGTTTTTTTAAGCATAATTCCTGAACAGAGTATTGCTGCAATTCCAATAAAATAAGCACCAGTTGCAATCCATGGAGAACCACCAAAAATTGCACCGGCAATCATGGCTATAAACGGCGTTTTTGCACCGCAGGGAATGAATGTGGTTGTTATTACTGTCATTCTGCGGTCCTGCTCATTTTCGATTGTGCGGCTTGCCATAATTCCTGGAATTCCGCAACCTGTTCCTACAAGCATTGGAATAAAAGATTTTCCAGAAAGTCCAAACCGGCGGAAAACCCTGTCCATAATAAATGCAATGCGGGCCATATAACCGCAAGATTCAAGAAAAGCAAGAAAAAGAAACAGAACAAACATTTGCGGTACAAAGCCCAAGACAGATCCAATTCCAGCTATAATTCCGTCAAGAATAAGACCTTTAAGCCATTGGGTACAGCCGATTTTATCAAGACCGAATTCTACAATAACAGGAATTCCCGGTACCCAAATGCCATAATTTTCTGGAGAAGGTTCTTCGCCATTGTATTTTTCTATTATTTCTTTTGCCTCGGCAACATCAGCTTCAGAAAATTCAACAGGTTCAGAAAGTTCTAAAGTTTCTTCATCCTGCAAAATGTACTTGAATTCTCCGTTTTCAAAGGCTTCCAGAATGGCGGACTTTTCTGCAAACTCATCGGTATCCTTCTGGTACTGGCTGCTTCCAATGCCAAAAAGATGATACCCGTCTCCAAAAAGTCCGTCGTTTGCCCAGTCTGTAGCCATTGCTCCTACAGTTACCATCGAAACATAATAAACTGCCCACATTACAACAGCAAAAATTGGAAGTGACAGATACTTATTTGTTACAATCCGGTCAATTTTGTCGGAAACAGAAAGGTGATTTTTTCCGTTCTTTTTTGTAACACAGGATTTAATGATTGATTCAATGTATTTGTAGCGTTGACCTGTAATAATAGATTCTGAATCATCGTCCATTTCCTTTTCGCAAGTCTTAATTTTGCTTTCAATTATGCGTAAAGTTTCAGAATCGAATTCAAAATTTTCATTTTCTTTAAGTTGTTCAAGAATTTTTGAATCTTTTTCAAAAAGTTTTACCGTGTACCACCGGCTTTTTTCTTTACTAACATTGCCATCCGTTAAATTTTCAATAAAAGACAGACACTGTTCAACGCAGGAATCAAAGCTGAAAGGGTATTTTTCTGTATTCTTTTCCAGAGCCCTTTTTACTGTAGCAGAGGCGGCTTCCATACAGCCTTTGTTTTTAAGGGCAGAAATTTCAAAAACAGGGCAGCCAAGATTTTTTTCCAATTCCGCCGTATGAATTTTATCGCCGTTTTTGCAGACAGCATCCATCATGTTTACGGCAATTACTGTTGGAATTCCCAGTTCCAGCAGCTGTGTTGTAAGGTAAAGGTTTCGCTCCAGATTAGTTCCGTCAATAATGTTCAAAACAGCATCAGGGTTTTCGTTTACAAGAAAATTTCTGGAAACAACTTCTTCTAAAGAATAAGGCGAAAGTGAATACACTCCCGGCAAGTCTACAATTTCCACATCATTGTGGCCTTTTAATTTTCCAGTCTTTTTTTCAACAGTTACGCCCGGCCAGTTTCCTACAAACTGATTTGAACCGGTAAGCAAATTAAACAAAGTTGTTTTTCCCGAATTAGGATTTCCTGCAAGTGCAATTTTCATTTTATATAACCTCAACTTCAATAAATTCTGCATCAGCCTTACGAACAGAAAGTTCATAGCCTCTCACATTAACTTCAACTGGATCGCCTAAAGGAGCCGTTTTTATTACAGAAATTTCAACTCCCTTCGTAATACCCATGTCCATAATCCTTCGCTTAACAGCTCCCTGCCCGGAAAGTTTTTTTACTGAAACTTTGCATCCAGGTTTTGCTTCTCGTAAAGTCATAAAAACCTCTCTTGTTTTTTTTGAATATTTTTTGGGTGTCCCGGCTAAAGCCGTCGGCGCTTACGGGTTCCGCTTTCGCTCCAGTCCATAGGACCGGCAAAGCCGCCCTCCAGTGCCTAACACAAGTTTCCCATTAAACAATTATTTTTCCTGCCAGTTCCCTGCCTAATGCCACTCTGGAATCTTTAATCTGTACAATTAAATTTTTGTTCACTACGGCAACTACGCAAACATTGCTCCCGGTTACAAACCCGAGATTTTTTAAATGCCGTCTTGTTTCATCCAGACCACCGATTTTTTTTACCTGATATTCTTTTCCAATTTGGGCCATAAAAATGGGCATGAAAACCTCCTGTTAAAAGTTAGCAATAGCTAACTAGTTGAGAATTAATATAGTTAGCTATTGCTAACTTTGTCAAGTAAGCGATACAAAAATTTAAGGAGGAAATGGTCAGGGCAAAAACATCCTGACAAATTACAGTGTTAATTCAACCTTAAAAAATGACTAAACCTTTTTTTTGTGCGGCCGATAAAAAAAGAAAGGAATCATTTTTGGTTTTGTGAGGTTTTCAACTATGGAACAGAAAAAAACTCTTTGGATTGTAGCGGCTGCCGGCGTGTTTTTGCTTGTGGTAATTGGTGCGGCCCTTATCCTTTATTCTCCTGCAGTTCAAAATAAAAGTCCTGTTCAGACATCGTTAAGTTATTCTGACGGTCTTAACAGTTTTTCTTCAGTTTCCTCATCAGGAAATGAAAATATTTTCAGAAACAGCGAAATTTTTCCAGAAAACGATGGAATGTCCGAAGCCGGCAAAAATTCTGAATCTTCCGTTTCTCCTGTAGAAGAGCCGGTAAATGCAAAAGATGAGGCTTCCGGTCAGCCTGTAAAAGTTGAAAATGCCACTTTGTATTCCGACAATGTTTACTTAATAGAAACTACTCCTTCTGTAACTTCTGTAACTACAGTAATAGATTTAAATGCCTTAAAACCTTCTGCCCCTGCCGCAAAAAACTATGCTCCGGCAGAAAGTTTTAATGAACCGAAAGTTGAACAGAAAGTTCAGGCTGCGGAGACTCCTTCTTCTGCAGTTGTATCTCAGGAAAAAGTTGCCGGGCCAAAAGTTGAACAAAAACCTGTTTCAAAACCTGTTTCAAAACCTGCTGTAAAAAAGACGGCAGTTCCTGCTAAAAAAACTGCTTCAAAACCGGCAGAAACAAAGGCTTCTGTTCCAGATACTTACTGGATTCAGGTTGGTTCCTATGAAGTAAAAAAACTTGCCGACGATGCCAGAAAAATTCTTGAAAACAATAAAATTCCAAATGAAGTTTTTACCCACAAAGAAAAAGGAAAACTTTTTTACCGTGTAAGGGTTGGGCCTTATACAACAAAACAGGAAGCCCAGTACTGGCAGAAATGTATTCGTGCCATTAACGAGTTTTCTGAAGTAGAAAGTTATATAGCAAAAAACTAAAAATAAGGTTTCGGGAGGAATTATTTATGGCTTTTGCAAACAGTGCCTATGCGGCATATCAGAATACAGGAATAAAAACTGCCAGTCAGGGAAAACTTGTGGTACTTTTGTATGAAGGTGCAATAAAAAATTTAAAGAATGCCCTGGAATGTTTTAATTCAACAGAAAAGGTCGAAGCCCGCAATATAGAAAAATTCGGCAATTACCTTATGAAAACTCAGGACATAATAAGCGAACTTCAGGTAAGCCTTAATATGGATAAAGGCGGCCAGATTGCATCTAACCTTATGTCGCTATATGTATATTTCAATCAGGAACTTACTTCGGCAAACATAACAAAAGACAAGGCAAAACTGGAATCTGTCCTTAATATGATTACAGAACTTTACACGGCCTGGTCATCTGCTGCATCAAGCGAAGCCAATACCCGCCGTTATTCTGCTGGAAGCGGACTGAATATTCAGGGGTAGCTTATGGAATTAACAAAAGTTGAAATTGATGAAAGGGTCGCTGTTTTAAAAAGGCTGCGGAAACTTTTGGAAATGCAGAGAGACAAATTCCGGGAGTACCTTAATGTGCTGGAACATCAGGAAAACAAAATATATTCAGACGATGGACAGGCACTGAAAGCCCACACTCAGCTGGAAGAACAGATAGTTGCAAATATTTCAAACCTTCAGAAAGTAATAGAACCTGTTCAAAGAATGGTAACTTCGTTTGAAATACAGGGCAGTTTTGCAGAAGAAGAAAACAGCGTTCACACCATGCAGAAAGAACTTTCAGATTTAAAAGAAAAAGTCCTTGCCCAGAATAAAAAAAATCAGCAGATTCTTAAAATTCACATTGAACAGCTTGGTGCCAGCCTGGACGAGTTAAAACGCCGCAATCCTTACCGGGGCAGAGTTTCTGTTTATGCAGAAAGTGCCGGAGTAGCCTCAAATTTAAGCATAGAAGTCTAGTTTAATTTTTTTTTTAAGCCGGAAAGCCTTCGCTCATCTTAAGTTTTCTGCTGAAATTAAAAATCTAAAACACATCTGCTTTTTCCAAATTTTATGGAAATGGTTTGTATAACCGCCGTTTTTTGTTTATATTAAAGAGAATGATTTTTTGCTGAAAGTTATGTATCTGTCAGCAGCATAAATCTTTTTCGAATGTTTGGCTTTCAAACCATCACAATAAATGAGGAAAAAATGAACGAAGAAAACAACAACCAGCAGTCAAATCAAGAAGAAGAAAAAAATCTTGTTCCGCCAGAAACAGACAAAGAAAAACCTTCTTCAAAAAATAATGATAAAAAACCTGCCCAGGACGATAATTCAGATCCATTCAGTTTTTTCAAACTTTCCATCGACGAAAACGATAGCCGGCCAGAAAAAAACAAAGGTCCTGGAAAGCCTAAACTGCCTTTTTTGTCTGTGCTTATTCTTACTGTGCTGGCATTGGGTTTTGTAAATCTTTTCCTTGTTCAAAAACCAGACAATTCAATTCCTTTTTCCGAATTCCGTAAACTGGTAGAAAGCGGCGAAATTGTCAGCGTGGAAATGAGCGAAAATTCCTTTATAGGCTACGGCCCGGAAATTTCCATCGGAAAAGTTCCTGAAGACAATTCCCTGTTTAATTTTAAAAATGAGCCGTCTTCAGAAAATTCTGTTAATCTTTCAGAGCAGATGTCAAAGAGCGGGGAGGGGGCTTCTTCTCAGGAAAGTGTTTCGTCTTCCGAAAAATCAGATTCCGTTTCCAGAAAACTTCCTCAGCTTCCTTTTGGATTAAGAAAATCTCAGAATCAGCCTGCAAGAAAAGTTTACAGGACTACTGGTGTTTTAATGCAGGATTTTATAAACCTTTTAAACGAAAAAGATGTTAAATATAAATTCATCGTTAAGCAGTCAAACTGGTTTGTTCAGCTTCTTTTAAACCTTATAATTCCTTTTGGAATAATCTTCCTTATGTATTTCTTTATTTTCAGAAAAATGGGAGGCGGTTCCGGTGGTATGGGTTCCATTCTTGGAGGTATGGGAGGCAGGGCAAAAACTGTTGAAGAAGGCAAGGTAAAAACAAGGTTTGCCGATGTGGCCGGTGTAGACGAAGCAAAAGATGAACTGGTAGAAGTTGTAGACTTCTTAAAAGAACCTAAAAAATATACAGATATAGGCGGAAAAATTCCTAAAGGTGTTCTTCTTGTAGGTCCTCCTGGAACAGGAAAAACTCTTTTGGCAAGAGCTGTTGCAGGAGAAGCCGGAGTTCCGTTTTTCAGCATAAGCGGTTCTGACTTTGTAGAAATGTTTGTAGGTGTCGGTGCAAGCCGTGTAAGGGATTTATTCCGTCAGGCAAGAGAAAAGGCTCCGTGCATTATCTTTATCGACGAAATTGATGCTCTGGGAAAAAGTCGTGTTAATGGTTTTGGCGGCGGCAACGATGAGAGGGAACAGACGCTTAATCAGCTTCTTGTAGAAATGGACGGTTTTGACAACGAAAAAGGACTTATTATTCTTGCTGCTACAAACCGTGCCGATATTCTTGACCCGGCTCTTTTAAGACCAGGCCGTTTCGACAGGCAGGTTCCTGTAGAAAAACCGGATGTTAAAGGCCGGCAGGAAATACTTAAAATTCACTCAAAAAATGTAAAACTCGATAAAGATGTTGATTTTGAATCGGTGGCTCACGGAACTACCGGTTTTGCCGGTGCAGATCTTGCCAATGTGGTTAATGAAGCCGCCCTTCTTGCTGTAAGAAACGGCAGAAAAAAAGTCACCATGGAAGATTTTAACGAAGCTATTGATAAAGTAAGTATCGGATTAAAGAAAAAAAGCCGGAAAGACAATAAAAAAGAAATACGCCTTGTTTCTGTTCACGAAACAGGGCACGCGCTTGTTGCGGCCTTTACACCGGATCATGAACCGGTAAATAAAATTACAGTTGTTCCAAGAAGCCATGGAGTAGGCGGATTTACGCAATTCAGGGAACAGGAAGAAAAGAATTTCCTTACAAAAACAGATATTCTTAACGAAGTAGA
This sequence comes from uncultured Treponema sp., assembly GCA_945833725.1. Lineage (GTDB taxonomy): Bacteria > Spirochaetota > Spirochaetia > Treponematales > Treponemataceae > Treponema_D. Next base: position 6,324 of record CAMAFU010000026.1, on the reverse strand, counting down.
CGGTTGTCTTGGCGGTCGGGCTGCAGAGGAAATTCTTTTAAACGATGTTTCTACCGGGGCTTCCAACGATATTGCCCGGGCAACAGACCTTATAAAACGCATGATTACAGATTTCGGAATGTCCGACAAATTCAAAAATATGACTCTTGGAAAGGGTGTTCTTGGAAATGCCGGTGGAGATCCTAACATTTACAGGGAATTTTCCGAAGAAACCCAGCGTTATATTGACGAAGAAATTGCCCGCATAATGGATCAGCGGTATACTCATGTACTTCAGCTTCTTAAAGAGCATAAAGAACTTCTTGAATACATTTCAAACAGGCTTATGCAAATTGAAACAATGGACGGAAAAGAATTCTACGACATTATAAAAGGTGAACAGCACTGTACAGAACTTACTGCAGCTGCCAGAGTGGAGGAAAAATGAAAATAAAAAAGACTGTATTTGTATCACTTTTTTTACTTGTTTCTGCCTTGTCTTATTCTCAAAGCATTTTAACGGCGGCGGCTTTTTTTCAGACTGTTTCTGCCGAATACGGGAAAATCAACGATTATGAAGCCAGCATAGAAATTTCGGCTGCAAAAAATATTATGGAAGGAAAAGTTTCCTTTAAAAGACCAGACTTGCTTAGAATTGATTTTTCCAAGCCGGAAGAACAGGTAATTTGTTTTAACGGCGACATGCTTACAATTTATTTGCCTGGTTCTTCTGCCATATTAAATCAGTCGGTGGAATCTTCTGGAGCAGGAAGCGGTGCAAATCTTGCTACTCCTCAGGGGCTTGCTTTAATGAGCAGGTATTATTCCGTTGCCTATGCAGTAGGGCAGGAGCCTGTTCCTTTAGAAGATGGCAGCAACGAAATGGTTATAAAACTTATTTTAAGCCGAAGAAATACTTCTGAAGCGTTCCGATATTTGTATCTGGATATTCTGCCTGATTCAAAGTTAATAAGGCGTATTGAAGCCGTTACTCCGCAAGGAGAAAAGTTCCAGTTTGATTTTTCTAATTATGTGGTAAATCAGGGAATTTCTGACCAGAGGTTTATTTACGATCCGCCTGCATCTGCAAACAATTACAATAATTTTCTTTTTACAGAACAGTAGTTTTATTTGTTTTCATACATAACAGGGGTTATGGGCTGAATTTTTAAGTTTTATAATTTTGGTGAGGTTTAATTACAATGGAAAGTTATGGCGGTCTTTTGCGGCAAAAACGGGAAGAAAAGCAGCTGGAATTCGAAACTATTGCCAGAGATACGGCAATAACCGTAAATTATCTTAAAGCTCTTGAAAACGAAGATTCTGCTGTTTTTCCAGGCGAGCCGTATCTTGTGGGATTTTTAAAAAATTATTCGGACTATTTAGGCGCAGACACAGAAAAAATCCTTCAGCTGTATCATGCAAAAATCCTGCAGGAATCTCCTGTACCTGAAGGTCTTATTGTCCGCGAAAAACCAAAATATATTATTCCTCTTATAGTTATTTTTGGCGTACTTCTTTTTGGGGCTGCTGTAACAGGTGGAATTTTATTCTTTCAGCAAAAATTTGAAGAACAGCGCCGGCTTGAAGCCCTTAATTCCAGGGACAAATTTAAAACTTATGAACTTGCAGAAACTCCTTTTTACGGACGGCTTTATAAAAACGATACTGTTGTTGTAAAAACATCTGGTGGCAGCGTTGTAGTTACAGTTGCCGGCACTGCAGAAAAACTTTCTCTGGAAACTGCTTCCGGCATTCAGCATATTGAACTTTCGGAAGAACTGGAAATTGATGTAGACGGCGATTCTTCTGCGGATATTATTGTCTATGTTTCTGATGTTTCATCTGATTCTGATGAAGACAGAGGTGCTGAAGTAAAAATTGTCCTTAAAAACGGCGATTCTGTTGCAGCAGGAGAAACAAAAACTTCAGAAATTCCTAATATTCAGGAACTTCCGGCTTCTCAAAAAAGAACAGTAATTCTTGAAGATAACAGGGCTTATCCGTTTACAGTCCGTTCCGATTTCCGTGCCGGCTGTGTTTTCCGCTATAAAATTGACCGTAAGGATATTGTTGAAGATTATTATTCCAATGGCGATACGGTTAATATGACTGCAAGCAACGGTTTAAGACTGTGGATTTCCAACGGAAATACTGTAAAACTTCAGGTAATTGCAAACTCCCGGTCTTATGATTTAGGTGTTGCAAAAGCCGGACAGGTTATTGTGCAGGATATTCGCTGGATAAAAGATACAGACGGAAAATATAAGCTGGTAGTAAATGAAATCGAATAGTTTTTTTCTTGATCAGCATGGTTGTGCAAAAAATCAGGTAGACGGTGAACTTTTAGTTTCGCATTTAATTGGTTCTGGAAAATGGCAGCAGACTTTTAATGCCGGAGAAGCTGATTTAATAATAATAAATTCCTGCGGCTTTATTGAATCTGCAAAAACAGAAAGCATTAATGCCGTTCTGGAAGCCAGGGCAAGTTATCCGAAGGCAAAAATAATTCTTGCAGGATGTCTTGCACAGCGTTACGGAAAAGACCTTAAAGAAAGCCTTAAAGAAGCCGATGGTATTTTTGGCAACGGAAAACTGGAAGAAATTACAGATGCGGCCTGCTGTGTAATGAATGGAGAACGGTACCAGAAAGAATTCCTTCAGAAAGGTGTTTGCGGCGGCGACAGGAAAATTCTTCTTTCCTTTCCGGGTTCGGCGTATGTTAAAATTACGGAAGGCTGCAACAACCGCTGTTCTTTTTGCGCAATTCCCCTTATTCGCGGGAATTTGCGGTCAAGAAACGCTCAGGAAATTATTTCAGAAATAAAAAGTCTTATTGATAAAGGCGTTTACGAAATTAACCTTATTGGTCAGGATTTAGCTGCCTACGGTACGGGTGCAGAAGATAATTCCTTTGGTGATGGAAGAACTGTTTTGCCCTCAGGTACACCAGGCTGTCTTGAAGACGAAGGCATCGGAGCAAAAGGCGAATCTGGCCTTGCCCGGCTTTTAAAAATGATTTCCAGTCTTTCCGGAACTTTTATTGTAAGGCTTCTTTATATTCATCCTGATCATTTTAATCCTGATATTCTTGATGTAATGAAAAGCGACAGCCGGTTTCTTCCTTATTTCGATATTCCTTTCCAAAGCGGTGATGATGAAATAATTCCAAAAATGAACAGAACTGGTTCAAGAAAAAAATATTCTGAACTTATAAAAACCATAAGAAACATTTTCCCGGAAGCTGCAATACGAACAACTTTTATGGCAGGTTTTCCCGGCGAAAAAGAAGAGAATTTTTTGAATACGGTTTCGTTTCTGGAAGAAATAAAAACAGACTGGTCGGGATGTTTTTCTTATTCCAGAGAAGACGATACGCCGGCCTTTGATTTTAAACCTCAGGTTTCTTCAAAAATTTCAAAAAAGCGGGCAGAAAAACTTGTTGAAATTCAGGGAAAAATTACCGAAGAAAAATTAAAAGAAAGGGCAGGAAAAGAGTACGATATTCTTATCGAAGAAGTTCTGGAAGAAAACCATCAGTCTCCTGCAGAAGGTCTTGCCATTGGACGGGCTTGGTTTCAGGCCCCGGAAGTTGATGGCAGCGTTGTTGTCCGCTACGACAGATCAAATCCTTTGGAAAATAATGCCGTAAAAATGGGGAGAATTGTCCGTGTTTTTGTAAGTGGCAGCGGAGAAGTTGATTTAAACGGTGATTTTGTTTGTGACAGCCCTCTTAATAAAAAAATAAAGGAAAATCAGTTGATTTTTGCACAATCTGTAAACTGTTAGAATTTTCAGCACAGATTATAACAACATGAATATTTTTTAACTGCGTTATTAAAAGTCTAAGGCTAATCTTAGCCCGGATTGTAGCCCTGGCAAAGCCAGTCCGAAGGACCTGGGGGCGAAAAGCCGGTTGAGCAAAAAAAATATGCTTCAAAAAAATTTATTTTGCAGGTGATTTATGGATTATCTTGAGTTGTTGAATCCTCAGCAAAGGGAAGCTGTTGTTCATTCTGGCTCGCCTCTTTTAATTCTTGCTGGAGCCGGTTCTGGAAAAACAAGGGTTATTACAACGAAAATTGCGTGGCTTATTAACGAAAAAAATATAAATCCCGGCAGAATTCTTGCGGTAACTTTTACAAAAAAAGCGGCCGGTGAAATGAAAGAAAGGGCTTCGGCGTTGTGTAAAGGTGCTGAAGGCTGTCAGATAAAAACTTTTCATTCTTTTGGAGCGTGGTTTTTGCGTCTTTACGGTGAATATGGCGGAATTCAGCCGAATTTTACTGTTTACGATGAAGACGATATGAAAACTCTTGTGGCAAAAGCTAATCCGTCTCTTACCCGGCTTCAAGCTGCTCATTTTTCCCGGTGCATAAGTCTTTGCAAAGATTACGGTCTTGTTCCTCAAAGCGGAACTGCACTGGAAACTATTGATTCTGACCCTCTTCTTCCTGTTGTGTATGAAAATTATGAAAAAAGGCTGAGGGAAACTGGCAATGTGGATTTTGGCGATTTAATTCTTCTTCCGTATCTTATACTAAAAAACACTCCTTCTCTTCGGGAAAAAATTCACGATAAATTTCAAGTAATTATGGTGGATGAGTATCAGGATTCCAATATTGCCCAGTTTATGCTTCTTCAAATGCTTTGCGGAGAAAATTCTTACCTTTGCGTAGTGGGGGATGATGATCAGTCTATCTATAAATTCCGTGGGGCTGAAGTTCAGAATATTCTTAGTTTTAAAGATAAATTTCCGGGTACAAAAATTGTGCGGCTGGAAAGCAATTACAGGTCTACGGAAGAAATTCTGCAAGTTGCCGGTGATGTTGTTTCAAACAATTCTTCCAGGCTTGGAAAAAATCTTCGTTCTCAAAAAGGCAGCGGAAAACTTCCTGTTCTGGCTTTTCTTCCTAATCAGGAGGAGGAAGTTAAGTTTTGCGGCGATTTGATTATTGAATCGAAAAAACGCGGTGTGCCTTACAGTGATTGGGCTGTTTTGTACAGAACAAATGCCCAGTCCTTAGGTTTTGAAACAGAATTCCTTCATCGTAAAATTCCTTATGCAATTATGGGAAGCCTTAAATTTTATGAGAGGGAGGAAATTAAAGACATTCTTGCTTATCTTGCCCTTATTGCAAACCCTAGGGATGAAATTGCTTTCCGAAGAATTATAAACAAGCCTGCCCGGGGAATCGGAAACACTACTCAGGACAAAATCGTAGAAAAATTCCGTTCCAGTTATGCTCTGGGCGTGGAAAATGTAAGTTATGTTGAAGTCTGCCGGGAAATGACTTCTTCTTTTTCTAAAAAAACACGGCAGGGAATGGAATGTTTTCTTGAGGGCATGGATGCTTTCCGAAATTTTATTGACATTAACACAAAAAACAGCGGGGAAAACAGAAAACTTGTTTTAAGCGGTGCTCTGGAAAAAAACGAAGAAACGGTGCACGATGTGGAAAAATTAAACGGTCTTATAGATTTAATTGCCACAAAATCCGGGCTGAAGGAGCTTTATCAAAGTGAAGATGAAATTTCTGGAAGCCACCGTATTGCAAATATTCAGGAACTGTCAAACTCTGCTGTGCTTTATGAAGGAACGGAAGGGGGCCTGCTTGAATTCCTGGATCATATTGAACTGGACAGAACTCTTGAAAATGCTGATGATGAAAAGGACGACGACAGAGTAAAACTTATTACCCTTCATAATACCAAGGGTCTTGAATTTAACCGGGTAATAATGACTGGTATGGAATGGGGAGTTTTTCCACGGCAAGATAAAACAGGGGATGATTTAGAAGAGGAGAGGCGGCTTTGTTATGTTGGAATAACCCGTGCCAAAGATGAACTTTACATGACTTCCTGCCAGATGAGGATGATGTACGGCCGCACGGAATATATGAGTCCCAGTCCGTTTTTAAAAGAAATTTCTAAAGACCATATAAAAATTTTAGGTCACATTCCATACGGATTTTCTTCGGAAAGTGGAACTTCCCGTCACGGTGATTATGGAAAATACGGTTTAAGCCATCCTGATAAAGAACTGGAAGAAGTGTGCAGAAAATATGCTTACGGAACAAAAGTTTATCACGATGATTACGGCTACGGCTTTATAAACAAGGCTGAGCTTACCCCGGAAGATGAATATGTAGTTTCCGTTCAGTTTGAAAGCGGCGGAACAAAAAAATTTTTGCCTCAGTACATGAGAAGCGTTCTTACGGTAATAAGAGATTAAAAAATTTCTGACAGACTGGATTTTTTTTACATGCAGGGGAAAAGTTTTGCACTGAACAGTCGCGATGGTCAGAATTTTGTTTTTTTGTGGAAGTAAACTTCTCCGGCGGT
>CAMAFU010000025.1 GCA_945833725.1 uncultured Treponema sp. | reverse complement strand
CAAAACCGTGCTATTAGCACTACATGCTGATTGTGGCATGGGAATTTATATAAATGGTGCTTGCGCACCATCCACAATACGTCTGGTCAAGGCACGCTATCGCTCAGGGCCTTGACTCAGCCGTTTTCAAAGTTTGTAATAAACCTTAAATCAGGATGTTTTTGCCCTGATCATTCGCTCCTTCGCGCCCCAATTTTTCTCATCAATTTATAATGCGGCAGCCCTGAAAACGAAGCGGATATATATTGCATAAATTTGCAATAATTACTAGAATTAAAGTATAAATATACAAGAATTGAAGATAAAACGCGTTTGTTTATCTTTGGGAGATTAAAATGGCTAAAGAAAAGGTTGTTTTGGCTTATTCCGGCGGATTGGATACAACAGTTATCATTCCTTGGTTAAAGGAAAACTACGATTATGATGTAATTGCAGTTTGTATCGATGTAGGTCAGGGAGACGACTGGAATGCAATAAAAAGCCGTGCATTAAAAACAGGAGCATCTGCCTGTTATGTAGTAGATGCCCGCAATGAATATATCGAAGAATATGTATGGCCGGCAGTAAAGGCAAATGCCGTTTACGAAGACGAGTATCTTTTGGGTACATCTACAGCCCGTCCTTTAATCGGAAAAATCCTTGTAGAATATGCAAGACAGGAAGGAGCTGCTGCAATATGTCATGGTGCAACAGGCAAAGGAAATGATCAGGTTCGTTTTGAACTTGCCATAAAGGCTTTTGCTCCGGATTTAAAAGTAATTGCCGCCTGGCGGGACGAAAAATGGAACATGGACAGCCGGGATGCAGAAATTAAATTCCTTGAAGACCGTGGTCTTGAAGTTCCTATGAAAAAAGACCAGTCTTATTCCAGAGACGAAAACATCTGGCACATAAGCCACGAAGGTCTGGAACTGGAAAAAACAGAAAATGAACCTAACTATGCCCACATGCTTAAAAATACTGTTGTTCCTGAAAGTGCCGGAGACGGTGAGTATGTTACTATTGAATGGGAAAAAGGAATTCCTGTTTCCTTAAACGGTAAAAAAATGTCTGGCCTTGAGTTAATGGAAAAACTTAACGAAATTGGCGGACGCAACGGTGTTGGTCTTGTTGACATTTGCGAAAACCGCTGTGTCGGCATGAAAAGCCGCGGTGTATACGAAACTCCAGGCGGATCTATCCTTTATTTTGCCCACAGAATGATGGACCATATTTGTCTTGACCGGGATACATATCATTATAAACAGCAGGTTTCTCTCCGCTTAGGTGAACTTATTTACGACGGAAAGGTTTTTACACCTCTTTACGATGCCCTTATGGCCTTTGTAGATAAAACTCAGGAAAATGTTACAGGCTGGACAAAAGTAAAACTTGTTAAAGGTCAGATTCGTGCTGCCGGTTCTTCTTCTCAGTTTAGTCTTTACAACGAAGACATTGCTTCATTTACTACAGGTGAACTTTACAATCATAAGGATGCACAGGGCTTTATAACTCTGTTTGGTCTTCCATTAAAAGTTCGTGCAATGATGGAACAGAAAACTGGTCAGGGAAGGGCTGTTGCCTCCAGCAAAGAGCTGAAAAAACGCCCTACAGAGTAATTTAAAAAAAGCGGTCTTTAAGACTGCTTTTTTTTTGCACCAGTTTTTTTTAGGTTTTGTCAAGTTATTTTTCTGCTGGTTTCATGATTTTTTCTGAAAAACCGGCGTGAAAATTTTTTATTGATAAAGGGTATTTTTGAGAATATAATTGAAAGAAATGTTTTAAAGTGAGGTTAAAACAAATGAAAAAAACATTTATTTCCTGTGCAGCTTTAATGGCTGCTGCGTTTTTTATGAGCTGCGGCGGTTCTGCCCCTACAGTTAAAATCGGTGTATATGAACCGGCTTCTGGCGATAATGGTGCCGGAGGTAAACAGGAAACTTTAGGCGTGCAGTATGCAAACAGCATTACTCCTAAAGTTGTTATCGGCGGTACTGAATACAATGTAAAGCTGGAAATCGTTGATAACGAATCCTCCAACGATAAGGCTGTTACGGCTGCTTCTGAACTTATTTCAAAAGGTGTTTCTGTTGTTTTAGGTTCTTATGGTTCAGGTGTTTCTATTGCTGCTTCCGATACTTTTGCCAGTGCTTCTGTTCCTGCTATCGGTATTACATGTACAAATCCACAGGTTACGGAAGGTAACGATCATTATTTCCGTATCTGTTTCCTTGATCCGTTCCAGGGTTCTGTTCATGCAAATCTTGCAAAAGAAGAATTTAATGCAAAAAAGGCTTACGCTCTTGCAAAACTTGGAGATGACTACTCTGTAGGTCTTTGCAATTACTTTAAGGAAGCCTGCGAAAAGTTTGGTATTGATGTTGTTTACGAAACTTTCCCGGACGGAACAAGTGATTTTGCCGCTTATGTTGCAAATGCAAAAAACTGCGGTGCTGATGTTTTCTTTGCACCTACATCTATCGAAGCTGCTGCCCTTATTATTGAACAGGCAAATACACAGAAACTTTCAATTCCTATTCTTGCATCTGATACATGGGATTCCAATGTTATTCTTGCTTCTGCAAAAGGTACAGACCTTGGAATTTATGTTACAACATTCTTTGTTGAAGGTTCTACCGACAGTCAGGTTGTTGAATTTGTAGACGGATTCAGAAATTACCTTAATACAAATTCTACTGCAAAAACAAACAATGGCGGCGACGATGAAATTGCTGCTGTTTCTGCCATGGGATTCGATGCTTACTATACTGCTCTGGAAGCTTTAAAACTTGCAGGAAGTACAAAAAGCGAAGATGTAAAGGCTGCCCTGCCAAAAACAACATATAAAGGTGTTTCCGGTTCAATTTCTTTCAACGAAACTGGCGATGCCGTTCGTGATGTTGCATTTATTAAAAAAGTTGATGTTTCAACTGGAAAATGGAAATTTGTTGCTCAGCAGAGCGTAAAATAATTTTTTTGTAAAGCCTTAGGTTCTCCTGTTTTTTTCAGGAGAACCTGTGAGCGCTGGTAAGGGCGCCGGAGGCGTCGGGGCTTTGCCCCGATGGAGCGAAAGCGGAACCCTGAACATAGCGACCCCGCACCGCGGGGGCACAGCCTAAAAAATCGGGTTAATACCTGCTTTTTTTGTTTTAGAAAAATCAGGTGTTCATCTGAATTTTTTGCCTGTAAATCAGGTTTTTATATTTTTCTTTTTATCTTTTTTTTCAGGAATAAAAAATGGATTTTGTTAAAAGTAACTTGCCTTATCTTCTGGCCGGTATAAGTACTGGTGGACAGTATGCGCTTATTGCCATAGGTTACACTATGGTTTATGGAATCTTAAGGCTTATTAACTTTGCTCACGGTGATGTTTTTATGGCTGCCGGGTTGATTATGATTTATTCATACTCTGTTATGCCTTTGTGGATTTCCATTCCGTTTACGGTTGTCCTTACTGTTTTGCTGGGGTTTGCCGTGGAAAGAGTTGCCTATAAGCCCCTTCGTTCCGCTCCCAGAATGTCAATTATGATTTCTGCTATTGGTATGTCGTATCTTTTGCAGAATGTTGCCCTTTATGTTACTGGCGGACTTTTAAAAAAATATCCTGTTATTCCCTGGATATCGGATTCAATTACTATTGCCGGTGCAATTACAAAACGGGTTACTGTTGTTACTCCTTTTTTAACGGTTTTTCTTGTTGTTGTTCTTGTTCTTCTTATTAAGCATACAAAAATCGGTATGGCAATGAGGGCTGTTTCCAAAGATTTTGAAACTGCACAGCTTATGGGAATAAAAATTGACAGCGTAATAAGCATGACTTTCGTAATTGGTTCTTTTCTTGCGGCTGTAGGCTCAATTTTGTTTTTTTCAAATTATCCGGGAGTAACGCCAACTGTAGGCGGAATGCCTGGACTTAAAGCGTTTGTTGCCGCTGTTTTCGGGGGAATCGGTTCTATTCCCGGTGCTGTAATAGGTGCCTTTTTAATCGGTATATGCGAAAATATTATAAAGGGCATTGGCTGGACAACTTTCAGCGATGCTTTTACTTTTGTTCTTCTTATTGCCGTTTTAATGTTTATTCCTACAGGTCTTTTTGGTGAAAAACAGACTGATAAAGTTTAATTCTATTTTTATGGGAAAAGCTATGTTGAATTTAAAAAAACACAGAAATCTTGTTGCCGGTTTTTGCCTTCTGGCTTTTTTATTTGTAATTCTTGCTGTTCTTGAAGCTGTTTTACCAAAAACTTCTATTCTTTTTACAGTTTTAAAAAAGGGTGCAATTTATTCTCTTGTTGCAGTAAGTATGAACCTTCTTAACGGATTTACCGGGCTTTTTAGTTTGGGGCAGGCTGGTTTTATGCTTTTAGGTGCATATACTTATGCTGTGTTTACAATTCCTGTTTCTGCACGACCTCAGGTTTACCAGTATTTTAACGGAGGTCTTATTCAGTTTACGCTGCCTGTTATTGTTGCCCTTGTACTTGCAGGTCTTGTGGCAGCTTTTTTTGCATGGCTTATAGGTCTTCCTGTTCTTCATTTAAAATCCGATTACCTTGCCATTGCAACTTTGGGGTTTGCAGAAATTATACGGGCAATTTTTCAGTGGGATGAACTTGGTGCCATTACAAACGGCTCAAACCTTTTAAGAAAATATCCTGTATTTCAAAGCTGTCTTTTTTATTTTGCCGTTTGTGCTGTCTGTATAGCCCTTATTGTTCTTCTTATTAATTCAACTTACGGCCGGGCTTTTAAGGCTATAAGGGATGATGAAATTGCAGCGGAAGCTATGGGAATTAACCTTGCAAAGCATAAAAGGCTTTCGTTTGTAATAAGTTCATTTTTTGCAGGAATTTCCGGTGCGCTTCTGGCTATGTTTCAGACTACGATTCAGGCAAGTCAGTTTAAATCTGCTCTTACATACGAAATTTTGCTTATTGTTGTTATTGGGGGAATGGGGTCTGTTACTGGAAGCTGCATTTCCTCTTTCCTGTTTATTGCCTGTTCTGAATGGTGGCTGCGTTTTTTGGACAGAACTGTTCAAATCGGTTCGTTTACAGTTCCTCTTCTTAGACCTGGATTCAGAAAAGTTGTTTTTTCTGTGGCCATTATGTGTATTGTTCTTTTTTACCAGAAGGGCATTATGGGTGAAAATGAATTTTCCGTGCAGTCATTTTTGAATTTTTTCAAAAAAATACTAAAAAAACATAAAAAAATTGAACCTGCTGAAATTGCGGAAAAAAGCGGTGCTGATTCTTAATTTTTTCGGGGTGCTTATATGGAAAATGTTTTAAGGCTGGAAAATGTAACCATGCAGTTTGGTGGTGTGGTTGCTGTAAATTCCTTAAACCTTGAAGTAAACAAAGGTGAAATAGTTTCGCTTATAGGTCCTAACGGGGCTGGAAAAACTACTGCCTTCAATGTTGTTACGGGAGTTTATGCGCCTACTAACGGAGCCGTTTACTTTAACGGCAAAAAAATCGTAGAAAATTTTCCTCATGGAAAAATGAAAAAACTTTATGCCGGAAGTCAGAATGGTGAGTATCATTCTCGTTTAGAGCCATCTCCCGACAAAATTACTAAACTTGGCATTGCAAGAACTTTTCAGAATATCCGTCTTTGGAAAAGTCAGAGTGTTTTTGACAATGTTCTTATTGCAATGCATTTGCGCAGAACAAGTAATTTTCTTTCGGCAATGTTCAGACTTAATTACCGGGAAGAAAAAGAACAGAGACTTGAAACAGAACGGCTTCTTAAAATTCTTGGACTTTATGAAGTTCGTAACGAAAAATGTACTTCTCTTCCTTACGGTCTTCAGCGGCGACTGGAAATTGCCCGGGCTCTTGCTACAAAACCAGCGCTTCTTCTGCTGGATGAACCGGCAGCAGGAATGAATCCTCAGGAAACTATAGAATTAACGGAATTTATACGGCGCATTAGGGATGAATTTAAACTTACTGTTTTTATGATTGAACATCACATGGATCTGGTAATGGATATTTCCGACAGAATTTATGTTTTGAATTTTGGTGCCCTTATTGCTCATGGAACTCCCGAAAAAATTCAGTCCGATCCTGTAGTTGTTGCTGCATATCTTGGTGAATCAGAAGAATAGAATGAGGTAAAAATGTTAGAAATAAAAGATCTTCATGTTTCTTACGGTGGAATTAAGGCTTTGCGGGGAATTGATATTACAGTTCCCGACGGTAAAATAGTAACTCTTATTGGTGCAAATGGTGCCGGAAAATCTACAATGTTAAGAACAATAAGCGGTCTGGTAAAGGCAGAAAGCGGTTCAATTACTTTGGACGGCAAGGAGATTCTTGGGCTTTCAATAAATAAAATCTGTGCAGAAGGTATTGCTTTAAGTCCTGAAGGTCGCCGGGTTTTTCCCGATTTAACAGTTGAAGAAAATATAAAAATCGGTGCATATTTACGGAAAAATAAATCTGAAATAAAAAATGACATGGACTGGGTTTATTCTCTTTTCCCACGCCTTAAAGAAAGAAGCTGGCAGTTTGCAGGAACTCTTTCTGGCGGAGAACAGCAGATGCTGGCCGTTGCCCGTGCATTAATGTCAAAACCAAAAGTCCTTATGCTTGATGAACCTTCTTTAGGGCTTGCTCCTTTAATTGTTCAGCAGATTTTTGAAATTATCAGACAGATAAATAAAGACGGTGTTACAGTCCTTCTTATTGAGCAAAATGCAAATATGGCCCTGAAAGTTGCAGATTACGGATATGTTCTTGAAACAGGTTCCATAGTTTTGGAAGGAACTGGAGAAGAACTTTTGTTAAATGAATCTGTCCGCGAAGCTTATTTAGGTAAGAAAAAATAAAATATGAAGCTTTCTGATTATTCAGTTAATGCCTATAAAAAAAATTCTGGGGAAAGCCTTAAAGAAAACAGGGCAGATTCAGATTCTGTCGGTGTGATTTTAGACATTAAAGGAACAAAAAATGCCGTTTCCCTTAGTAATGCAGCTGCAATTTCTGGAGAAGCCCTCTTAAAAGAAGTAAAAGAGAAAAACGGTCTTTTAAAAGTTCCTGAACAAAAAGACAGTGTTTATCGCCGCGTTGCAAAATTTTTAATGATTATAGGCGTGGATGAAGCTGCAAAAATTTTACCTCATCTTTCTCAGGAACAGACAGAAAAGGTTATTTCAGAATTTTCGACAATAAAGAAAATTGAAAAGCAGGAAGCATCTTTAATTTTAGAGGAATTTCAGTCTTTAATGGTCAGAGCCAGAGAAAACGGCGGTGTTAATACAGCCCGTGTTATTCTTGAAAAGGCTTTTGGCGAAGATAAAGCAGAAAAATTGATTGATAAAGCTGTGCCTTTTAAAAACGGCAGGCCTTTTTCCTATCTTGAACAGGCCGACAGCGATAAACTTACTGCACTTTTAAAAGATGAAAGTCCGGCTCTTCAGGCTCTTGTATGTTCATATTTAAAGCCTGAATCTGCGGCTTCCTTTATAAAAAACTTAAACGACAGTCAAAAAAAAGAAATAATTCTCCGCCTTGCAAAACTTGAAAAAACTTCGCCGGATGTTGTTGCAGGAATTGATGAAGTGCTGGAGAAAAAATTTAATTCTCTGGCTGTAGAAAAGGCCGATTCCTTAGACGGCAGAAATATTCTTGCTCAGATTTTAAAAAAGATGGATTCTGCCAGCGAAGAAAAAATTATTACAAGTCTTTCAGATAAAGATCCGGAGCTTGGAAACGATTTGCGCCAGAGACTTTTTACTTTGGAAGATGTGTTAAACGCCGATGACAGATTTATTCAAAACAAACTGAAAGATTATTCTGATCGGGATATAGCATGCCTGATTGCAGGAAAATCTGCCGGATTCAGAGAAAAAATTCTTTTCAATGTTTCTTCTGTCCGGCGAAAAGATATAGAACTGGAAGAAGAAAGGTGCAGACCTTTTCTTAAATCTGATGTGGAAAAAACAACTTCCCTGTTTTTCTGTTCGCTTAGAAGGGCATGGGAAGAAGGTAAACTGATTATAAAAGGTAGAGATGATGAATTGTATGTGCAGTAATCTTTCTGTTGGCGATGAATACAACGGTTTTAAAGTTTTAAAAGTTTTTCCAGTAAGCGATTATCATGGAACTTGTTTTTACTTACGGCATAAAATTACAGGTCTGGATGTGCTTCATCTTTTTTGTGATGATAGCGAAAACCTGTTTGCCTTTAATTTTCGTACGGGAAATACAAAAGGCAATGGAGCTGCTCACATTATGGAACATTCCGTTTTGTGCGGTTCAGAACTTTTTCCATTAAAAGACCCTTTTACCAGACTTTCAAATCAAAGCGTAAAAACTTACTTAAATGCTGCAACCTATCCCGATAAAACAGTTTATCCTGCCAGTTCTACCAACATTTCAGATTATTTCAATTTAATGAAAGTTTATGCAGATGCTGTTTTTTTTCCAAGACTTTCTGAAGAAGTTTTTTTTCAGGAGGCTTGCCGTTTGCAGCTGGAAAAAAATGAAGTTCCAGAATTGCAAGGTGTTGTTTACAACGAGATGAAAGGAAATTATTCTTCATTTGAATCTGTTTCTTATCGAGTTCCATTTTATCATCTTTTAAAATCAACAATATACGAAAAGGATTCTGGCGGAGACCCAGTTGAAATTCCCAGCCTTACATACGAAGAATATCTGGATTTTCATAAAACATGGTACAGACCGGATAACTGTCTTCTTTTTCTTTACGGCAATATTCCCCTTTTTAGACAGCTTGATTTTCTTAACGACAATTTTATAAAACGGCTGGAAAAAAAGTATTCACCCTTTGAAATTAACGGACAGGAAAAAAATGCAGAAAAATTCAGGGAACTGTGCGAATCTAAAAAATCACTTTCCAAAAGAAAAATTCATGAAACAGGTCCTGGTGGAGAAAATGAAAAAGGCGAAACGGTTTTTCTTACATGGAAACTTCCTCACCGAAAAAATGCCTTCGAAAATATGGAAATGATTTTTCTTGTTACGCTGCTCCTTAATCACGACGGTTCTCCATTGCAGAAAGTTCTTGTAGAATGTGGGCTGGGTGAAGATACAGCGCCTGGGTTGGGCTTAAGCAATTCCTATAATCCTCTTTTTACCGCAGGTCTTAGGGGGGTAAAAAAACACAATGTTCATAAATTAAAGACCGTTGTTTTTGAAACTCTGTCAAATCTTGCAAAAAATGGAATAAAAAAACAGGATATACAAGCCGCTTTTATGACAATGGAATTTTCTCACCGGGAAATTCGAAGGACTCACGGCCCTTATGCCCTTTCTATAATGCGTTGTCCTGTAAATGCCTGGCTTTTCGGCGATGATATTGAAGATTCATTTCTTTTAAGAAAAGTAATGGAAGAAATAAGCAGAAAAATTACGGAAGAAAAGGGGTATCTGGAAAGTTTAATCGAAAAATTTCTCCTTAATAACAGTGATTTCCTTGTTTCCAGAATTTCTCCGTCAAAAAATTATTTGCTGAAGCGGGAAAAACTGGAGAAAAAAACAATAAAACGAAAAACAGAAAAAACTTCTCTGGAAACTATAAAATTGCAGAATGAAAGGCTTTTGGAATTTCAAAAATCCTTAGATGATGTTTCCTGTCTTCCTCATCTTTGTCCAAAAGATTTTATAAAAGATGGAAAACCTGTTTTACCGTCTCACAATATAATTCATTCTAAAATGCAGGTTTGTTCTTCAGAAATTGATTTTTTTGAATCGTGTGAAGAAACAAATGGAATTTCTTACATAAAAGTTGGCTTCCCTGTAGATTTGCTGACTGCAGAGGAGTATCAGTATTTGCCGCTTCTTGCCGAAACTGTGTGCGACTGCGGTTGGGGGGCTTTGTCGTGGACGGAAACGGCAGAAAAAGCTGCTTTAAGTACAGGAGGCATAACAGCCAGTCTGCTTACAAATTCTTCCGGTCGTTCTGAATGTGCACAAAAATACTCCTCCGGGAAAATCTTTTATGGACGGGATTGGATTGTTTTTAGCCTGAAAGTCCTTGATGAAAAATTTACGCAGGGACTGGAATTGCTGGCCGATAACATAAACCTTGTTGATTTTTCTGATGCAAAACGAATAAAAGATATTGTAATTGAATGCAGGAATGATGCACTTTCCGGCATTGTACAGATGGGGCATCAGTATGCAGTTTTACGAAGTGAACGGAAAACTTCCCGGGTATCTGCTGTTGATGAATTATGGAATGGTCTTTCTTCAATAATGAATATAAAACGATTTGCAGAGGAAAATCCTGCAGTAATCGGAAATAAACTTCGGGAAATTTTTGAAAAATTAAGGAAAAGCGGTGGATTTATTCACATTACTGGCGAAAAAAACACTGTTCAGGAAAAGAAAAGTGAACTTCGTAACTTTGCAGAAAAAATCTCCCTTTCTTCCCTAAAAGAAAAAAGGCCTTCTTCTGCCGAAGAATTTATTGAATTAACGGAACTTAAAGGCTGTACTACAGAAATATTGACAGAGGATGGGGCAGATTGTGAAAAAGATGGTTTTATAGAAACAGAGAATATTGTTATTCCAAGTCAGGTAGGCTTTGCATCAGAGTGCATTTCTTCTGTTCCTTTTGAAAAAAGCGGCGTTGAAGAAGTCTGCTGTCACTGGCTTTCCAATATTTTGCTTTGGGAGCGCATAAGGACTATGGGCGGTGCTTACGGTGCTTTTTGCGATAGCGATCCTCTTAACGAAAAAATAATTTTTGCAACATACAGAGATCCTTCTCCTGAAAAATCAATTGAATGTTTTTCAGAATGTCTTGTTGAAGCTGAAAAAATGAATTTCAGTCAGGATGATGTGGAAAAAGCTGTTATGGGAAGTTATTCAGAATTTATAACTCCAAAAACACCACGGGCTAAAGGAACATCTGCCCTTATTTCTGCACTTTATGGAATTATGCAGGAAGACAGGGAAAAAAGAGTTCTGGATTTGCTTTTGTGTGATGATAAAGCCTTAAAGGAAGGTTTTAAAAGAATGAATCATTTTTCTAACGAAAAAAAATATCGTGTTATAATTGGCAATAGAGATACTTTTAAAAGTGGAAAAATTACAATTTTGCCAATATAATGTAAGTCTAAATGTGGAGGTAGCCTTTCTGGCATAAGATATATGACAAATAAAAAACTTGATACATGTGTAAAAATGTTGCGGCAGCTTGTTTCTGATATTCAGGGAGCTCCCTATCCCAGCGATAATTTTGAGCCTGAACTTTATAGAATATGGTACGAACATGTTCAAAAAGTTGCCGTTGACTGTTTTGAATACCTTGACGATAACTTTCCTCAGGAAAAAGACGATTTTGACAAGGCTATAAAAAAGATTTTCAATTAATTTTTTTCTGGAAGTTGGCAAAATAAACCTTAATTTTCATTTTATTTTTTTCCGATGATATAAAAGAGAAAAATTAAGGTGGATTGATAATGAAATCATCTAAGAAAAACAGGCTTTTTGATTCTTATCTTTTAAAAGGAAAACTGCGTCGAAGCGGATACGAAAAAATCCGGTATATTTTTTCTGGAGTAAACAGGCTGACTGGAGAAAAAAAATCTTTTTTTGTGGAGCTTTATTATGTAAATCCTCTGGTTTCGCCGGATACTCCTGTTCTTGCACAAAAATTCCGGCCTGTAGTTTCTCCTCAGGATGTTCAGTATGCCTTGTCTGGAGTTTCGTCTGTTAAAGGAAGTTATGGCGAAACAGATGTTCTTCCTTCTTATGCTCTTGTTAAAGCCGGTGTTTTTGGTACTGATGGAAGGCAGTTTAATTCTTTTTTACCGGCAAATTCTGTGCATTACGATAAATCTGAAAATTCCATTTATGCAGGTGAATGTAAATTCGGCTTTGATTCTTTAAAAGGTTCTGTTCGGGTTACAAGGGAAGATTTAGAGAACAGACCTGAATTATATTGTTCGGCCGGCAATATTGAATGGAACCTTAATTTTGAAAAAATAACGGATGTATGTGTTCTTAACGATGCCGACGGACAAATCTGGATTCCCGGTGGTGCAAAAACTGTTTTTTCCGGTTCTGTTATTGTTGACGGCGAAAGTTATACCGTTATACCTAAATCTTCTTCAGGATATATCGATAAGTCTTGGGGAGAAAAGCCTGTGAATCCTTATTATCATCTTTCATCATCAAATTTAATAAGCGCAATAACGGGGAAAAGTCTTTTAAAATCCTGTTTTGCTATTGAAGGGGAATTCGACAGCCGGCTGTGCATTTATGTGTGCATAGAAGGAAATGTAATTACTTTAAAAGGAAAGTCTTTATTCTGCAAGTATTCTGAAATTCATGACTGGGTAGAAATGCCTCAGGATGCTGACGGAAAAAAACTTCACTGGACTGTAAGCGTTCAATATAAAAAATATGTAATAGATTTTGATTTATATTGCCGCATTGATGAAATGTTTGTCCGGGATTACGAAATGCCTTATGGAAAAAATGAAATGCAAAAAATCCTTGGTGGCGGAACCGGGTTTGGAGAAGTGAGAATTTACAAAAAAGTAAAAAAGAATCTGGAACTTATAGACCATATAAATACACTTGATGTACTTTGCGAATACGGAAGTACAGATAAAAACTAAAAGCAAATTCTACGGTTCATTTTTTTTATTTTCAATCTTCTCTGTCATATTTTTTAATTTTGAATTTTCAAGAACTCTTTTTTTTTATATAATTAGGCTGTAAGTTGAATTTTTTCAATCAGCAAAAAAATTATTTTTATAGTCTGGAGTCTGTAATGAGTCGTTCAAAAATTGTTGTTCTTGATTTTGGTTCTCAATATGCCCATCTTATTGCAAAGCGTTTTCGTAGTCTTGGCTACTATTCGGAAATTGCCCTGCCTTCTGCCGGAATGTATGCTTTTGAAGATGCCAAAGGCGTTGTTTTTTCTGGAGGACCTGCCAGCGTTTATGGAGAAAATGTTCCTGAATTCAACGAAGAAATTTTGAACCTTAACATTCCTATTTTGGGACTTTGTTACGGACATCAGCTTATGGCTAAAAGTTACGGCGGAAAAGTCGGCAAGGCT
The DNA here is from genome assembly GCA_945833725.1 of uncultured Treponema sp. Classification (GTDB taxonomy): domain Bacteria; phylum Spirochaetota; class Spirochaetia; order Treponematales; family Treponemataceae; genus Treponema_D. The sequence goes on along the minus strand of CAMAFU010000025.1, from coordinate 811 downwards.
GATGTAGGGGAGTTTGGCTTTGCAGAACTTAAACTTTCTTCACAAGGTCTTGTTTCGCCTCTTTTTAAAGATGTTTCACCTGCTTCTCAGGTTTGGATGAGTCATCAGGATGGTGTTCTTTCTTTGCCGGAAGGTTTTGAAACTATTGGTTCAACGAAAGATTGTCCTTTTGCAGCTTTACAGGACTTAACGCGGAAAAGGTTTTCCCTTCAATGTCACTGTGAAGTAAAAGACACTCCAGAGGGCAATAAAATTTTCAAGAATTTTGCAGAATTCTGCGGAATGGAAATAAACTGGGACGAAGATACTGTCCTTAATCATATTATCGAATCAATAAAAAATGATGCTTCAGATAAAAATGTGCTTCTTTTTTTAAGCGGCGGTGTTGATTCTTCTGTTGCCTTTGCACTTTTAAACAAGGCTTTGGGGCAGGAAAGGGTTTTAGGACTTCATATTGATAACGGTTTTATGCGCAAAAATGAATCTGCAAAAGTTGAAAAGGCCTACAGGGAAAAGGGATTCAATAACTTTATTGTGGAAGATGCGTCTGAAAGTTTTCTTAATGCCGTAAAAGGGTTAAAAGATCCTCAGGAAAAGCGCAGGGCTGTGGGAGAAAATTTTATTTCTGTCCGCGACAGTGTAGTTAAAGCCCAGCATCTTGACGAAAACAGGTGGATGCTTGCCCAGGGAACTTTGTATCCTGATATTATCGAATCTGGCGGAACAAAAAACAGCCATACCATAAAAACCCACCACAACAGAGTTGATGGAATTCAAAAATTGATTGAAATGGGCATGGTTATTGAACCTT
>CAMAFU010000024.1 GCA_945833725.1 uncultured Treponema sp. | reverse complement strand
TGGGCCACTGTGGTTACTTCCAATTCTGGCATAAAACAACTATAATTTTATTTATGAATATTTTTAGTATTTTTGGTGCCATGCAGGGAGCTGTTTCTCAAGGTGTGCTTTGGGGAATTATGACTCTCGGCGTTTATCTTACTTTCAGAATCCTTAATATTCCTGACATGACTTGTGACGGTTCTTTCGCCCTTGGCGGATCGGTTTGTGCTGTAATGGTAGTTTCAAATTTCAATCCGTATTTTGCCCTTCTCTGTGCCTTTTTAATTGGTCTTGTTGCAGGAGGCGTTACAGGAATCCTTCATACAAAATTCAAAATTCAGGAACTGCTGGCAGGAATTTTGTGTATGACTGCCCTTTATTCAATAAACATCAGAATCATGGGAAGATCCAACACTCCTTTAATCGGTGCAAAAACTGTAATGATTCAGCTTCAGCAAATTTTTAAAGATGTCGCTGTTTCTCAGAATATGTCTTCTCTTGTTATTGGTGTTCTTTTTTCGGCTGTTCTTGTAGCTGTTCTTTACTGGTTTTGTGGAACAGAAATAGGTTCTGCTTTAAGGGCTACAGGCAATAACGAAAAAATGGTGCGCGCCATGGGTGTTGATACAGATAAAATGAAAGTTCTGGGGCTTATGCTTAGTAATGGTCTTATAGCTTTAAGCGGTGGTCTTGTTGCCCAAAGTCAGGGATACGGAGATGTTGGTATGGGAACAGGTGCCCTTGTAATTGGTCTTGCGTCTATAGTTTTAGGCGAAGCTATTTTCGGACGCTTTTCAAAAAAACTTCCTTTTTGGTTTACTCTTATTACCATTGTTCTCGGGTCTGTAGTTTACAGAATTGTAATTGCTGTTGTTCTTCAGCTTGGCCTTAAATCCAGCGATTTAAAACTCCTTACATCAATAATCATAACGATTGCTCTGGCAATTCCTGTTATTAGAAGCAGCATAATCAAATCGAAAATGCGTAAAGCCGCAGATTAAAATAATATTGCAGGTAAAAAAATGTTAGAAATTTCAAATTTAACAAAAACATTCAATCCGGGAACTATTACAGAAAAAAAAGCCATAAACGGTATTGACTTAAAACTGGAAGACGGAGATTTTGTTACGGTTATTGGTGGAAACGGTGCTGGAAAATCAACTCTTTTAAATCTTATTGCAGGTGTTCATTTGTGCGATACAGGACGGATTGTTTTAGACGGAAACGATTTGACCTATATGTCTGAATATCGCCGTGCAAAGTATCTTGGGCGGGTTTTTCAGGATCCTATGATGGGTACTGCCGCAAATATGGAAATTGAAGAGAATCTTGCCATGGCTTTTCGCCGGGGAAAGAGACGCTCCCTTGACTGGGGAATTAAAAATAGCGAAAGGGAATTTTATCGGGAAAAACTTGCTCTTCTTGATTTAGGTCTTGAAAGCAGAATGAAGAGTAAAGTCGGTCTTCTTTCTGGAGGGCAGAGGCAGGCTCTAACTTTGCTTATGGCCACACTGCAAAAACCTGATCTTCTTTTGCTGGATGAGCATACTGCTGCGTTGGATCCTAAAACCGCTGCAAAAGTCCTGGAATTAACTCAGCAGTTTGTTGAACAGGATCATCTTACGACTTTTATGGTTACTCACAATATGCGTCATGCAATTCAGTACGGAAACAGGCTTATTATGATGATGAAAGGCCGCATAATTTATGATGTGCGAGGCGAAGAAAAAAAGAATTTACGGGTTGAACAGCTTCTTGAAAAATTTGGAGCTGCAGGAGAACTTAACGACAGAATGGTATTAGGCAGCTGAGTTGTAAAGCCGGTTGTTTAATTTTTCAGGGGAGTTCATGTTTTCCAAAAATGAAATAAAATCTTTTCTCCGGCTGTATGCCATAACGGACAGTCATTGGGTTTTGGAAAAGTGTACTTTGCAGGAGCAGGTTGAACAAGCCTTGTCTTGCGGAGTTACTGTTCTTCAGTATCGGGAAAAAAATCTTTCTTTTGATTTAATGAAAAGGCAGGCACTGGACATTAAGTTTTTATGCAGAAAATACAATGTTCCGTTTATTGTAAATGATGATCCGGTTCTTGCAAAAGAACTTGATGCTGATGGCGTTCATGTAGGACAGGATGATATGCCTTTGCAGGAAGTTCGGAAAATTCTTGGTAATGAAAAAATTATTGGCGTAAGTGCCCACAATGTAGCAGAGGCCTTAAATGCCTGGAAAAATGGGGCTGATTATCTTGGTTGCGGGGCTGTTTTTCCTACTGAAAGCAAAAAAAATGTAAATGTTCTTTCAAAAAATACTCTTTCTGAAATTTGTAAAAATGTTCCGTTGCCTGTTGTTGCAATCGGGGGAATTTCCGCTGAAAATTTGCTGGAACTGAAAGGTACAGGCATTTCTGGTGCAGCTGTAATAAGTGCGGTTTTTGGTCAGAAAGATATAAAAGCTGCCGTGGAAAAGTTAAAAAATTCTTTACAGGAAGTAATCGGCCGGTAAATAATGCGGAAAGGATTGTAAGGGCAGGTGAAAACTGTTCTGGAGCGGGCCTTTAGGACCGCGGAAGAATGAAGCGGCAGCGGAACCCTGAAAAGCCTGGTTTTTGCGCTGACTTGAGGATTTTTCCGAAAGGCAGTGCAAAAATCCGCCCAAATTATTAAAAAAAATTGAAGGAAAAATTTTATGGATGTAATAAAAAGTGCCATTTTTGATATGGACGGTACTATTTTGGATTCGATGAATTTGTGGCTTACGGCTGGGAATGTTGTGCTTGGGGAATTTAATGTTCAGGGAGAAGAAAATTTAGGCGAAAAACTTTTTGAAATGACTTTTTTTGAAGGCGGCAAGTATTTAAAGGAAAATTATGGGCTTAAAGTTTCTGTTGAAGAAGTCTGCGAAAAAATTCGGAATGTTGTTGCTGAAGGTTATAGAAAAAATGTGATGCCTAAAAAAGGTGCTTTGGAATTTCTTGAGGTTTTAAAAAATAAAGGTGTAAAAATTGCCCTTTGTACGAATACGCCCCGTTCTCTTTTTGAAAGTGCCTTGGACAGACTGAAAATTTCTTCTTTTTTTGATATTGTTGTTACTACGGAAGAATTCGGCTTTTCCAAGGGAGACGGCAGAATTTTTCTTTACACTGCAGAAAAATTAAATTCCAGTGTGTCTGATACCTGGGTTTTTGAAGATGCTCTTTATGCTCTTAAAGGAGCGGCAAAAGCAGGTTTTAAAACAGCTGGTATTTTTGACAGCGTGAGTTTAAAGTTTCAGGACGAAATTAAACATATTGCAGACGAATATTTTTTTGACTTTGAGAAAGATGCACGGCGTTTTATAGACCGCTTTATTTCCAGTCAAAATTGTGATAAAACTTATTGAAGAATATTTTAGCTTTCCTTGAGGGCACCGCCTGGAAAGTTTAGAGCGATAGAGGAATGTATCTTATGAAAACTGCTCTTACAATTGCCGGAAGTGATTCTTCTGGAGGCGCCGGAATTCAGGCAGATTTAAAAACTTTTGCCTGTAACGGCGTTTATGGAATGAGCGCTGTAACAGGTGTTACTGCACAGAATACAATGGGAGTTTTTGATATTTTAACTGTTCCTCCCGATTTTCTTAAAAAACAGATTGATGCAGTTGTTACGGATATTTTTCCTGATGCTGTAAAAATCGGTATGATTTCTTCTTCTGAATCTATTGGTATTGTTTTTTCGTCTGTAAAGGAATTTGGCCTTCAAAATATTGTTCTTGATCCTGTTCTTGTTTCTACCAGCGGAACTGCCCTTCTAGAAACTAATTCTGTTTTAAAACTTTCTGAGCTTTTTCCTGTTTCAAAAATTGTTACGCCTAATATTCCTGAAGCAGAAGTTTTTTCAAACATAAAAATAATAAATAAAGGTGATATGGAACGGGCTGGCAGAATAATTTTTGATAAATGGGGGTGTGCTGTTCTTGTAAAAGGCGGTCATGGAAAATTTGGCAGTGAAGTCTGTGATTTTCTTGTCTGTTCTGAAGGTGACTTTTGGTTTTCGGAAGAGAGAATCAATAATCCGAATACTCACGGAACCGGGTGTACTCTTTCTTCGGCAATTTGTGCCTGTCTTGCAAAAGGAATGGACTTGCGTCAAAGTGTTGAAATTGCCCGTTCTTATTTAATAAATACTATGAAAGGTGGGTTGAATCTGGGAAAGGGAAGAGGTCCTCTTCTTCATAATTTTATGTTTCAATAATCTTATTTTTTTAAATTATACTGATGAAAGTCAGAAAAAAATATAAGGAGGTGCTGCCTGATATAAGGGTGGCTTAAAAAAATGGAAAAGCAAAATTATACAACGCAAATGGATGCTGCAAGAAAAGGAATATTAACTCCTCAAATGAAAATTGTTGCAGAAAAAGAATTCATGGATGAAAATCAGCTTATGAAACTTGTTGCAGAAGGGAAAGTTGCCATACCTGCAAATAAAGCTCATAAATGCCTTAATCCAGAAGGAATTGGCAGCATGCTGAGGACAAAAATAAATGTAAATCTGGGGGTAAGCCGGGACTGTAAAGATTATGGAATAGAAATGGAAAAGGTAATGAGTGCCGTTAATATGGGTGCTGAAGCCATAATGGATCTTTCAAGTCATGGCAATACTCAGCCTTTCCGTCAGAAACTTACTTCTGAATGTCCTGCAATGATTGGAACTGTTCCTGTTTATGACAGTGTAATTCATTATCAGAGGGATTTGGAAACCCTTACGGCACAGGATTTTATTGATGTTGTAAGACTTCATGCTGAAGATGGTGTTGATTTTGTTACAATTCACTCTGGAATTACAAAAAAAACAATTGAACAGATAAAAAATCACAAACGGAAGATGAATATTGTAAGCCGGGGCGGTTCTTTGATTTTTGCATGGATGAGCATGACTGGAAACGAAAATCCTTTTTATGAATATTTTGATGAAATCCTTGATATTTGTGAAAAACATGATGTTACGATTTCTTTGGGAGATGCCTGTCGTCCTGGATGTCTTGCTGATGCTACGGATGTGTGCCAGATTGAAGAACTTGTCAGACTTGGTGAATTAACAAAGCGGGCCTGGGCTCATAATGTTCAGGTAATGGTTGAAGGTCCCGGACATGTTCCTTTAAATCAGATCAGTGCAAACATGCAGGTGCAGAATACAATTTGCAACGGAGCACCTTTTTATGTTTTAGGCCCTCTTGTAACTGATATTGCTCCCGGCTACGACCATATTACTTCTGCTATTGGAGGCGCTGTTGCTGCAATGAGCGGAGCTGCTTTCCTATGTTATGTTACTCCTGCCGAACATCTTGCATTGCCTAATGTTGATGATGTTAAACAGGGAATTATAGCTTCAAAAATTGCGGCCCATGCAGCCGATATTGCAAAGGGAATTCCTCATGCACGGGATATTGATGATAAAATGGCCGATGCCAGAAGAAAACTTGACTGGGACGAACAGTTTAAATATGCTTTGGACAGTGAAACTGCCAAAAAAATAAGGGACAGCCGGAAGCCGGAAAATGACCACAGTGATACTTGCTCCATGTGTGGAAAATTCTGTGCTGTAAGAAGTATGAATAAAGCCCTTGCCAACGAAAAAATAGATATTCTCTAGGTGGTAGTACATCTTTGTGATGCTGCTGACACGGTGTTTTTATAGGAGGCGTGATAAAAATTACATCCGTGTAATTTTTATCACTGTTTGCTTCGCAAACTTTTTCAGCACATCCATGTGCTGCCGCTAACGCGGTGTTTTTATGGGAGGAATGAGTATGAGTCTGCTTTTTAAAAATGGAAAAATTCTTAATGTTTTTACCGAATCGCTGGAAAACGGTGATGTTCTTATTCAAAACGACAGAATAATCGGAGTCGGCCAGTTTGATGAAAGTTGTGCCGATGAAGTTGTGGACCTTGAAGACCGGGTTATAGCACCAGGGTTTATTGATGGTCATATCCATATTGAAAGTACAATGCTCACTCCTCCAGAATTTGCAAAAGCTGTGCTTCCCCACGGAACTGTCAGAGTAATTGCTGATCCTCATGAAATTGCAAATGTCTGCGGTACAGACGGTATTCGTTTTATGCTTGATGTTTCAAAAAAACTTCCTTTTCATGTAAATGTTATGCTTCCTTCCTGCGTTCCTGCAACATCTTTTGATGAATCGGGTGCAGTTCTTGAAGCGGAAGACCTTTTGCCCCTTTACAGCGAAAAAGGCGTTTTAGGACTTGCTGAAGTTATGAATTATCCCGGAGTGATTGCAGACGATAACAAACTCCTGAAAAAAATAAGCGATGCAAAAGAAAGAGGCTTGTGTGTAGATGGGCATGCTCCCCTTCTTGCCGGAAAAGATCTGGACAAATATATTGCTGCTGGTATTAACTCTGACCATGAATGTTCAAATCTGGATGAAGCAATGGAAAAACTAAAAAAAGGTCTTTGGATAATGATAAGAGAAGGCACTTCGGCAAAAAATCTGGAATCTTTGCTGCCTATTTTTGATCATCCTTATTGTAGCCGGGCATGTCTTGTTACAGATGACAGGCATTGTGCCGATTTAATTTCTGAGGGACACATCGACAATATTGTACGAAAAGCAGTCCGTTCCGGCAAAAATCCTGTTATTGCCTGTAAAATGGCATCTTTTAATGCTGCACAATGCTTTAATCTTGCAGGAACAGGGGCAATCGCTCCATCATACAAAGCTGACTTAATTATTTTTGACAGTTTTATTGATGTAAAAATTAAGGATGTGTATGTTGACGGTAAACTTGCCGTAAAAAACGGTCAAATTTATAACTTTCCTAAAATCGAAGTTGACTCAGAATATGTAAAGAAAGTTTATGACACAGTGCATCTTGAAAATGTTTCAAAAAAAGATTTTATGATTGAAAGTGAACAGGTAAAGTCAAAATGCCGCGTAATAAAAGTAATAAAAGGTCAGCTTCTTACAGAAGAACAAATTATGGAACTTGATTTTTCTTCAAACAACGGAATTGACTTAAAAAATGATGTTTTGAAAATTGCCGTAATTGAGCGTCATCATAATACTGGGCACAAAGGTCTTGGATTTATTCACGGAATGAATTTAAAAAAAGGTGCATTGGCATCAACTGTATCCCACGACAGCCACAATTTAATAGTTGCCGGTACAAACGAAGAAGACATGGCCGTAGCTGCAAACGAAGCTATAAGAATTGGCGGTGGTCTGATTTATGCCTGCGACGGAAAAGTTGTGGAAACTCTGCCGCTGCCTGTTGCCGGTTTAATGAGCGGAAAATCTGCTTCTGAAACTGCTGTTTTAAATGAAAAACTTAGAAAAAAACTTTATGAATCTGGTGTGCCGAAAGAACTGGAACCATTTATGAACATGGCTTTTATAAGTTTGCCTGTTATTCCCCATATAAAAATGACTGTTCACGGATTAATTGATGTTGATAGTCAGAAGCTGGTCAGTCTTTTTGTTCAAAATTAACGGAAATTGTGTTAAACTTTACGGGATGAAAAATATCCGCTTTATATTCATTTTAGCCTCGTTTTTTATGTTCTCCTGCAATGTCCATGATAAATCTTCCGACAATGCAGAAAATGTTACTTTAAAACAGACTGTTCAAGGAAAATTCGATGAAAAATTATGGACTTCCCCTATCGAAAAAGACAGACTTAATCAGGATATTTCCTCTGTTCAATCTGTTTCAAAAAATATAGCCCTTACTCCCGCAATAATAAATTCCAGTTCTTTTGCAAAAAATCTTCCGCCTGTTTATCCATATCTTGAAGGATTTTCCCTTGTTGATGAGAACAGTGTATCTGAACAGGTAAGGGATGTTGCTTTGAATTTTTGCCGTTCCCTGTCATCTTCTGAAAAACTTGACGGGTATTTTATTTCTTCATCAATTTATGAACTTTCTCTTTTTCTTCTTGATTTAAAGAATTTATGGATTCAGTGTTTTGATGAGCCTTTTCCTGAAAAAAACAATCCGGGGTCTGAAAATGCAGAAAACTTAGAAAATGCGGAAAATCTTTCAGAGGAAAATAATCTGAAAGAAAAAAAACTGCCGCCTCTTTTTGCGGAATTTATTTTTGGCCACGGAGAGGAATCTGATATTCAGGCAGAACTTCCTGTCCGGCTTATAACCGAGAAAAAAAACTATGTAGATGTTCTTCTCTATTTTTGTGTTTTTAATGAAAACTGGAAAATTAATCAGATTGAAATTTTAAACGCTGGAGGAAAAAATGAATTCTAATGAACTTACGGGAATTGAAATTCAACTTGTCCTTCAGTATCTTGTGGACGGAAATGTTCCGCTGACTGTTACGCCTGTTCAAAATAAAACAGATTCGGAAAAAGATGATTTTACACAGAAAAAAAAATCTCCTGCTTTTTCTGCTGTTTTTCCTGTAGCATTGCAGGCAAAAGACATTACGGTTTTAAAACAGGGCATAATTTTACTTGAAAATCCAAAAGATTCTGTTAAGGCTTTTTCTGGCAAAAATGTAAAGGTTCAGTTTTATTTTAACAAGCTGGGGCTTTATTTTGAAACTCAAATGAAACAGACTTCTTCCGGTTCGCTGGCACTTGTTATTCCGCATTCCATAAAAAAAATTCAGGAAGAAGAAATAAATGCTGAAGGTGATTTTTCTGCCGTTATTTATCTTCAGGCAGACTCCGCAAAAGAAAAATCTCAGGTAAAATGTTCTTTCCTTGAAAATTATCCTCTTTTTCAAATTCCCAAATGGAAAGATGTTCAGGAAAAATATCAGCTTAAAACAAAAGACTGCCTTCAAAAAATTATTGCACAAATCCGATCCAAAGAAGGCGGAGACGGGCTTATTGGAAACGGAGTCCACCTTATTACTGTAAGCCGTTTTCTTGCCGGGGAAAAGTCTCAAAAAAAATCATCAAATATGCAGAAAGTTTTTCCCCCTTCAATTTTATATATTGATACCCACCGCATTGTTTTTGGTGAAGAAATGGCGGATTTTTCCCCGGAAGTTAAAAGTAATTTTTTCAGGACAATTTTTCAGGAAGAAACGGAATACGGTCTGCTTTTGTCTTTTCCTATTTTTTCCGGGCCTATAAAGGAACGGATTGTATATTTAAATTTTAAAATTGACAGTATTTTTTACGATGAAGAAAAAACTAAGGCAGTTTCCGTTGGCCGCTTTACTTCAATTCAGGAAGAAGATTCCAGATTTCTGGAAGATAAATTTCCTTCTCAAAAATAAAAATATAAAGCTACTTGTTTCCTATAAAAATTGCGACAGGTTTTAGAAAAGGTATGTTTTCGCATACAATTTTGACTGTTACCATAAGAGGAACGGAAAGAATCATTCCTACAGGTCCCCAAATCCAGCCCCACACAGTTAAACTTACAAGAATAATAAATGGAGAAAGATCCAGATTTTCCCCAAGAATTTTAGGTTCCAGAATATTTCCGATTAAAAAGTTAACAGAAATAATTGTGATGGAAATAACTGCAACTTGCCAGATTGAAGGATAAAAATTTGCAATGGCAAAAAGAATGGTAAGGATGCACGATACTATTGAACCGAATGTAGGTATGAAATTTGCAAGAAAAGCGATAAAACCAAAAACGGGGGCAAAGTCCAGAGAAAGAACGGCACAAATGCCCCATACGCATATTCCTGTAATAAGGGAACTTACAAATTTAATTGAAATATAGCGGGAAACATCTGTTATTATGCGGTTTATTGCTTTTGTTACCTTGTCTTTTGTTTCTATGTTTAAGGCTTTGTCTAATTTTCCTTTTGTTTTGTTGAATTCAACAATAAGGAAAACTGAAAAAAGAACAGACACAAAAAAACTTTTTAAAAAGTCGTACAGAGTTGTTGAAAAGGATAGGGCGGAAGAACTTAAAAATTTTCTTATAGGCGAAAGTCCCAAAAGATTAGAAAAAAGTCCTTCCTGCTCATTTATCGGTATGTTCAACTGGGAACAGATTAATACCAGAATATTCATAAGCCTTTCTTCGTATTTTGGTAAAATCTGAATTATATGACCTATTCCAGAAAAAACAATATTTCCCATCATTAAAAAAACAGTAAAAAAAATTGAGTAAACCAGAAAAATTCCTGCAGCCCATGGAATATGCAATTTATTTTTAAAAAATTTTACAGGAGGAAGAAAAGCAAAGGAAAATAAAATTGCAACGGTAATGGGAATAATTACGCTGGAAGCTGTTTTTAAAATCTGAAGACCAACACAGAGACATAAAAAAAGCAGAAGAAAAAAAACTGGTTTTGTCTGGTTTTGTTCATTCATTTTTTTTACCTTAAAAATTCCGACTGTATTCTTGCAGACAAGATGCCAAAATTAGAATTCCGCATCTTATCTGCATATTAGGGGAAATGTTTATTTTTTTGATTGATGATAAACAGGGTCTTTTTTCTGTGTTTTTGGTCCGATTGTATCGAATCCGCAGAAAGGTACCAAAACTTCTGGAATTGTAATTGAACCGTCTTCGTTCTGGTAATTTTCCATTATGGCAAGCATGGCTCTTCCTACAGCAATGGCCGTTCCATTCAGCATGTGAACATATTTGTTTTTTCCGTCATCGTCATGGTATTTTACATTTAACCGGCGAGCCTGGAAATCTGTACAGTTTGAAGTTGATGTAACTTCACCGTAATCACCATCAGGTTTGTCTTCTGTGGCACGGCTTGGCATCCATGCTTCCAAATCCCATTTTCTGTAGGCAGGGGCACCTAAATCACCAGTACATGTATCTACTACATGGAAAGGAAGTCCCAAACCTGTAAAAATTTCTTCTTCGATTAAGCGGAGTTTTTCATGAAGTTCATCAGACTGTTCTGGAAGGCAGTAAACAAACATTTCAACCTTATCGAACTGATGAACGCGGTAAAGCCCCTTAGAAAATTGACCGGCAGCACCAGCTTCCCTTCTGAAACAATGGGAAAGTCCGCAGTACATAAGAGGAAGGGCTGATTTTTCAAGAATCTCGTTGGAATGATATCCACCCAGTGTAATTTCAGCAGTTGCTACAAGACAAGTGCCTTCTTCTTCGATAGAGTATACATTAGATTCATTGCCACGGGGATTAAAACCAATGCCTTTTAAAACTTCTTCCTTTGCTACATCTGGTGTAATGAAAGTTGTAAATCCGTGTTTTCTAAGAATATTTAAGGCGTACATTATTAAAGCCTGTTCAAGAAAAACGGCCTCATTTTTAAGATAGTAAAATTTTGCCCCAGAAACTTTAGTGCCCCGTTCAAAATCAATAAGGTCGAGGGATTCTCCCAACTCTACATGGCTTTTAGGTTTAAAGGCAAATTTTCTTGGAGTTCCGACTTTTTTTACTTCAAGATTTTCTGTATCAAGTTTGCCAATAGGAGTTTCTGGATGACACATGTTTGGAAGCTGTCTTGCAGCTGTGTCAAGCTTTTCTTCTATGTCGGAAAGTTCATTTTCGCAAACAGAAACTTCTTCCTTGATTTTCTTTCCTTCTTCAATAAATTTCTGCCTTGTTTCGGCATCCAGTTTTTGCTTCATGTTTGCAGCATTTTCATTTCGCTTCTGCTGAAGATTCTGAAGTTTAGTGGTTAAAGAAGTTCTTTTATCGTAGAGTGAAACAACAAGATCGGCATCTGCTGACATATTTCTGTTCTCAATATTTTTTTTAACAGCATCCAGATTGTCTTTAACAAATTTTAAGTCCAGCATTTTAATTTTCTCCTGATAATAAAATTTACCGTACAAAATCAATAAAATTACCGTTAATTTTACTCATTTGCATTTTTTATTTCAATTCAAATGTTGCATCCACATTTATTGTAATTGAAGTTTTTCCAGCATTAATGGGAGTAGAGGCAGCTGCTGATTCTAAAACAATTTCATCGTTAGCGGCGGCACTTTTCATGGCAAAATTTCTTCCCGAAAAACTGTTTTTATGTTCTGTAACCGTAAGAATTTTTCCTAAAACAGCGCCTCCTGTACCTGCAATAAGGCTGGCGGCTTCCTGAGCATTTTGAACTGCAAGAATTCTTGCCTGCTTAACATACATGTCTTTGTTGGAAATGCCGTACTGGCAGGATTGAAGCTCGTTGGCACCGTTTTTTAAAGATGTATCTATAACTTTGCTTACAAGGGACAAATCTTTTACAAAAATTTTTATTCTGTTTGTTACATTATAGTCGCCGGGAATGTTTTTGCCGTTGGAATAGTTATGTTCCTGATAAACAGTATATCCTTCTGTAGTAATGTTTTCCGAAGGAATCCCCAAAAGAGTAATTGCGTCCTGCACTTTTGTCATTTTAGACGCATTTTCATCGGCAGCAACAGAAACATCTTTTGAACGGGTAATTACAGCAAGGGTAACAGTAGCATTATCTGCTTCAACTTCAACAGTCCCGGCCCCGCTTACAGAAACAGTCCTCCTGTTGTTTTCCATAGTTTTAATTGTACATCCAGTAAGAAAAAAAGAAAAAACAGCAAGTGTAATGCTTAATTTAAAAAATCGTTTCATAAAAATCTCCTATAAAAAAAGTGTGAGTAATTTGGGCGGCTTTTTGCTTGGTTCGGCAGGCTCACCAATCAAAAAACAGGCTTTCCGCGGCTACGGCTTTCGCCTTCGACCAGAAGCTTCGCTTCTGTTTGCCTTCGGCACCGCTACAATCCTATGCCGCATCTTATAAAGGTCAAATTATTTTAATATATGTTTACATAGAATCTTGTAAGGAAAACTTTCCTCCTGTTTGCATCCTGCCAATAAGGACTTGCAGGGTATTTTTTTATGATTGTATCATAACTGTCAATTGCGTTTTTTATGTTTCTTACTTTACTGTCTGCTTCAAGAATCTGTCCCTGAACATACAGGGCTTCATCAATTTTTGTATTTTCCTTGTCTAAGTATAATTGAATTTCAGTAAGGGCTTTTTCGTATTGTTTTTCTTTAAGGGAATGTTTTGCCTGTTCCAGTAATTTTGCCGTTGGAACTGTTACTTCCGCACTTTTTGCAGGTGAATTGTTTTCCTGGAAAGAAAAATTTTCAGAATTGCTTTTTGTGGCAGGAGTTTCTTTTTCTGTTGCTTCCAGATTTTCGCCTGTAGTCTGTATGTTTGTTTTTATGTCTTTTTCGTCTGGAAGAATTTCCTTTTTACCGTTATTTTCCTGATTTTCAGGGGAAAGTTTCGGAGAATCAGAAATCTCTTTTTTGGAATCAGACAGATTTGCGCTGTTAGAAACGGCAGCATGTTCTTCTTCTGTATTTTGCACAGCTTTCCGTACAGGTTTTGGAGGAACAGCATCTGCGTACAGCGGAGCCTGAAGTTTTTCGTTTGTTAAAGCTTTTTCAGCAAGGACTTCAACTTCAAGATAGTCATCGATGTATCTGGAAGTAAGAACATCGTTTTTGTAGAAATGAAGCTGTGTTTTTCCGCTTTTTGTAGAGCGAAGGGTGAATTTTGTATTTGTGCCGCCCAGTTTTCGCCCGAAGTATTTAAAAAGAGGCTCTTCACTGTCTTCTCCAATAAAAATCCACCCGTTGCCAGGGTAATCTACTTCAATGTACTGGTTAAGATGGCATGTCATGGAGCGGCTTGGTGTTTTAATTAATTCATCTGCAGCCGGCTGATTAAAATCATCATCGGATTCAGAATTTTGGTCTGTGGCAGAGTTGGTTTCTGCAGAGTTGTTTTCTGCCGCAGGAGTTTCTTCTGTTTTTTCAATCGGCGGTATTACATCATTTTCTTCTGTAGAAAAAACGGGTGTATTAATGTCTGTATTTTCGGATACGGTTTCTTTCTTTTTTTCATTGTTTTCTTCCGACACAGTAAGAGAAAATTCATTGTTGTTGGAAATTTCTTCTATGGACGGATTTTCTATTCTGTCGGGTACAGGTTCAACTTCCTGTTCTGATTCTTTTTTTTCATTTTCAATTATCATGTCTTCCGTTGCATCAAAAACTTCCGGCTCCATAAAGTCAGCTGGAAGTTGAGGCGGCAGTTCTTCCGTAAAAG